>NZ_KV811675.1:0-305 GCF_001813175.1 Corynebacterium sp. HMSC069E04
ATCCTGCGTAAGGCCGCGAAATATTTTGCCGAAGAGACACGCTGGTAATCCGCTTCCAGTTTGTCTATGACCATCGAACCGAATACTCGGTCAAGCGGATGTGCCACGTGTTAAAGCTCAATCGCTCCTCGTTCTACAAATGGGTCAACACCCGCGAAAAACGCAGGTTAAAGACGTGTTCGGATGCTCTTATTGGTGCGAGAATCAAGACCATCTTCGATGATGAGCACGGGCTTTATGGTGCTAAACGCATCGCTGCAAGCCTTAAAGCCGATACGGACTTTCCTCCGATCAATCACAAGAAG
>NZ_KV811676.1:0-523 GCF_001813175.1 Corynebacterium sp. HMSC069E04
GGCAAAATATTTCGCGGCCTTACGCAGGATGTCGCGTTCTTCGCGCAGCTTAGAGACTTCTTTTTCTAGCTGGCGGATTCGTTCAGAATCAGTCGTTGCTTGGGCTTTATCACGCATGGTCTTCGTGCGGGCACGTTTGCCGGTGCCGTACTGCTTAAGCCAGGAATAAAGTGAGGAACGATTGACTCCAAGCTCTGCTGAAGCCGCGTGAAGTGAAAGGTCCTCATTGTTTTCGTAGAGGGCCACAGCATCACGTTTGAACTGTTCGGAGTACCTAGGCATGGTGGTAGATTACCTTTCTTCCCAACCCAACCGGGCTGGATATCAGGTGTCTACCTAACAGGGTCAGGTCCGTGGTGAAGAAGGTAGTGGATTCAGCCGAGTGCCCTTTACCCTCCGTCGGAAGAAGAGTGGTGGAGAAGGCCTCTACGTCACGGTCTACCTTGGCCGGGGAACCTTCGGTTTCGCCGCCTTCGATCTCCTCTAAGTTTGACGGCCCTTCCGGTTTTAGAGTGCGTTGATT
>NZ_KV811677.1:0-30990 GCF_001813175.1 Corynebacterium sp. HMSC069E04
CTAGGAACAAAACTCGGGGCACTTCAGTTCGCCGCTATACAACCTCACGTCCGCGCACTGATGCCGGCAAAGCTATCTACACGCTAGCGCTGAAACTCACCCGAGTGCGAACTAAAGAAGAGGTAGCTGACTGGGGTGTATTGCTCCATAACTTCAACACTGTCTACCGCAGGTGGATGGACGAGAGGACCAGGGTTAAAGACCCTGATACAGGAAATTGGACATGGGTATGGACACATTCCAACGTGCGAAAGGCCTACAACAGTCTGAACCATCTATGGCGCCAAGGCATGCTCTTTGTCTACATCAATCAACCTAAAGGCGTCTTAGAACCTGCCCGCATCAAATCTACGACCAACAGTCTTGAAGGCGGGATTAACGCTCGCCTGAAAGAGATTGCGCGTGCTCACCGGGGCAGAACAAATGAACACCAGCGCAAAATGCTGGACTGGTGGCTGTACCTAAAAACAGAACTGCCCGACGATCCACTACGCATCGCCAGACAGTCCCACTGGGGCCAGGACCAACTCGCCAAAGTATCCATCCTGACCCACACCGAGAACCAAGCCGACCACGAAACAGGACGACCAGCCCTCTACGACAACGGTATCGACACCGAGTACACCCACTCAATCGGCATCCAAAAAGGCCAAATCTAACCCCAGCGACACGCCGAGCCAGACACACATTTTGACCCTTAACCCGCTACAATCCGCCCAGGGCCATCACAATAGAAAACCCCCGCCTCAATGTGAGTCGGGGGACGGAGGGTGAACGGTAACTAGTTCAGACCCGGGATCTGCGGCAGCTTCGGCTGCGGGATGTTAAGACCGAAGATGCGGTTGATGGTCGGGATGAGGCCGTAGGCGGCACCGCCGACGACTGCAATGACGGCGATGATGGGGAGGATAACCTTCGCGCCACGGCTGGAGCCTGCGAAGAAGGCCGCAGCCATATCGTCGGCAGAAGGCTCCTTCGTGTTGGTCGGCTTAGAAGGCTTGGTCGGCTCGGTAGGCGTCGTAGTGGAGCTCGACGGCTCTTCCTCCTTCACGGCCGGGCGGGCGGTCAGCCACTGGTCCGAGTCCAGAACGCCCTGGGTCAGGCGGGTCTCACCAATCCAGCCGTACCACGGGTCCTGCGGCGTGCGGTTATCAAAGCCAGCGCCCATGACCCACTGCAGGTCTCGCGGGAGGAGGCCCTCAGCGCCCTTGGCGTTGCGCAGGATCGGTGCGCCGTTGATGAACATCTCAACGGTGTCGGAATCCGGCTTGTTCACCACGGCGATGTGCATCCACTCGTCGGTGGGCACCTCGTGGGACCAGACAGTAGAACCTTCGCCTTCCTTCGGTTCCGCCCACCAGCGCAGCTCACGGAGGTTAGAAATGCCGAACATGACGGTGGGGTCGGTGTCGTCGGAGCCGTCGACAAGCTCGGCGATGCTGGAGTCACGGGAGATAGCACTCCCCCAGCCGTGCTCGGAGCCGTTGAAATCCTTCGGAATCTTTACGAAGGACTCGAAGGTGTAGCCCGCGGAGGTATCGACCTTGTTGATCTCCGCGCCTTCCTTGGACCGGAACTCCGCCATCGCGGCCTTGCCGGCTGGGTCGGACCAGTAGAGGGAACCAGAATCGGAAGACAGTGGGTGGTGGTCCTTGGTGTAGGTGATGCGCTCGCCCGTGTTGGAAGGACCACCCTCGCGAACGAGGTCGCCGGCACCGTCGGCACCGAAGGCATCCGGAATGACAGCGCCCTCGGTGGCCACGTCGCCGTCGGCAAGCTGCTTGCCGTCCTTGTTCTTGGTCTGGCCCGGGCGCCAGTGAAAGACGGTCTTGTCGGCCTTCACGAAGTCGTTCGGGCCCTCCGGAAGCTGATCCTTCGGGATGGTGTACGGGGTGTAGCCTTCCTCAGCGATGTCGCGGGCCTTCTGGCCAAGGTCCGGGTCGTTCTCATCGCCGATGGTCCACTCCGGGGCAAAGTCGGCAAAGCGCTCCTTGAAGTTCAGCGGCACGTGGTAGCTATCGCCCTTGCCATCGAGGATGAGCTTGTCGAACTGCGTGAGCTCCTCCGCCGGCTTCTGCGCCACCCACGGGGACAGGGCGGTCATCTCCAACTCGTTGCCTGACAAGTCGAACTCAAGCACGCCGAGCAGGCCATTGCCGCCCTGGTAAGCCATCTGGTAGTCCTGCAGGATGCCGATGACGTCGTGGCCTGCATCGTTCTTGTCCACGCGGTAGCCCGCGCCGTGGTGGTGGCCGCCCATGGTCAAGAAGATCTGGTCGTTCTTCTTGATGAACTTGTCCCACAGACCCTGTCCGTAGTCATCGGAGTAGAAGACCTCACCGGCGCCATCGATGTTGAGCACCTCGTGGCTGGTGAGGATGACCGGGAGGTCCGGGTGAGCATCGAGAACGCCCTGTGCCCACTCGAGTGCTTCATCATCCGCGCGCCAGCCCAGCGCCAGAACCAGGTACTTCTGCCCCTCAGCCTCAAAAATGTGGTACTCGGAGTCGTTGTTGACCGCGGTGTGGCGCTCCTGGAAGGTCTCCGGGTTAGCAGCCTCGGCGCGCCCGGCGCTGAAGTAGTCGTTGTACGGATGCGCCGATCCGTCCTGAATCATATCGTGGTTGCCCGGCAGGATGGAGTAGTTCAGGTCGGAATCATCGAGGACCTTCATGGCCTCATCAGCAACCTTCCACTCGCCCTCGACGTCAGACTGGTCCACCACGTCACCGAGGTGAGTAGCGAAGTCCATGTTGAGCGCCTGCTGGTTCTTCACCAGCCACTCGGTCTGCGCCTTAAAAGGCTCGCTACCGTAGCGCGCTTGCGCCAGGTTGCCGGTTTCCGGGGTGGAGTAACGGGAATAGAACTGAGTATCCGGCAGCACACCGATGCTAAAACGTGAGCCCAGGCCTTCTGAAGGTTCGGCAGCAGAGGCCGGGACGACGAGGAACGTACCGGCCACCGAAGCGGTGACCACGGTGCCGAGCAGGCGGCGAGCAGTCATAGATCTTCCTATCAAAACGAAGTAGTGAGGTTGCTTCATGGTTTAAGCCATGGAGCAACCGACAGAGACAAGGAAAGATTATGGCCCGGAGTTTGCGACCGCGTGACCACAATGTGAATTTCCTTTTAAATGACTACCCGCCTTTTAGCCCCCTCATGAGAATGCCGTCTACTTCCGCAGGCTCCTGCCTGCGCTCTTCTGCCTTAAGAGGTGTGGTACACCGGCGCCAGTTCATAGACCGGAGTATCCATCCCCTCATAGCGCGCCTTGAGCTGAAGCGCTAGGTAGCGCGAATAGTGGCGCGATTGGTGCAGGTTGCCGCCGTGGAACCACAGCTGCGGCACCTGAGTGGGCTTCCACATGTTGCGCAGCTCGCCCTCCCACGGGCCGGGATCCTTGGTGGTATCCGAGCCCAAGCCCCAGCACTTGCCCACGGTGTCAGCAACTTCCTTAGAAATCAACTGCTCGGCCCAGCCATTCATAGAGCCGTAACCGGTGGCCAGCACGATGACATCGGCGGGCAATTCGGTACCGTCGGTGAGCACCACGGACTTTTCCTTCACCTCCGCGATGGACACGCCAGACTTCACCGGGATCGAGCCGTCGATGACCAGCTCGCTGGCACCGACGTTGATGTAGTAGCCCGAACCACGGCGCAGGTATTTCAGATAAAGACCCGAGCCGTCATCGCCAAAGTCGTTCTGGAAGCCGGCCTTCTCCAAACCGTCATAAAAGTCTTTATCGGCCTCACGGATGCCATCGAAGACTTCACGGTGGACGTCGGGAAGCACAGCGTAGGGCCAGGAAGCAAAGAGGAGGTCCGCCTTGTCCGTATCCACACCGGCCTCCACGGCTTCTTCCGAGTAGAGCGGGCCAAAGACATCCTTCATGAGGGTGTCCGATTGCACGATGTGCGTGGAGGAACGCTGAATCATGACCGGCCGCGCACCATGCGCGTAGAGGTCCGCGGCGATGTCGTGGGCGGAGTTGTTCGCGCCCAGCACAATGACGTCCTTGCCCTCATCGCCTGCGCCACCCGGGTGTTCCGAGGAGTGCCGGATTTCCCCGGCGAAGTTCTCCTGCCCCTCCAGGTGGGGACGATTCGGCACACCGGACATGCCCGTGGCCAGAACCAGCTGTGTGGGTTCCAGAAGAATCTCTTCCCCGTCCTTGCGAACGGTGACCTTCCACGTGCCGCTGGACTCATCGAAGGAGGCCTTCATGCACTCGCTATTGGTCCAGTAATCCAAGTCCATGATGCCCACGTAGTGCTCCAGCCAGTCCCCCATCTTGTCTTTCGGGGTGAACACCGGCCAGTCATCTGGGAAGGGGAGGTACGGCAGGTGGTCGTACCACACGGGATCGTGCAGGCACAGCGAGTGGTAGCGGCCGCGCCACTGGTCGCCGGGGCGGCCCGCCTTATCGACGATAAGCGTGGGAACACCTTGGCGCTTCAGGCGCGCCCCGAGCGCGATACCGCCCTGGCCACCACCGATAATGAGGACGTAGGGCTGTTCCGTATGCCCCAGTGCCGCACGGCGCTCCTCCCGCAGGTCCGCCCAGTTCTTAGCGCCCTTGACCACCTTGTGCTCCGTGCCCAGCGGGCGGCGGCGCCCCTTAGGCTCCGGGAAATCCTTGAGCTCGCGCGCGGAGGTGAGGAAGGTCCAGGCCTTAGCGTCGCGCAGGCGCGCGACGGCGGTGACATAGAAGTTCGCAGACTCACACGTGAAGTGGACCCGCGTTACGCCATTGCCTTCGTCCTCCACCTCTGTTATCTCCGGGTTGTCGAGCGCAGCGTCAGTGCCAGCGATCATCGCGGCGATGGCTTCCGAACCTTCGGCGGTGTGCAGGTTCCACGTCACCGCGGCAAGATCCCGCCAGAAGCCCCCGGGCTCGAAAACCTTCTCCACGTCTTCCACGCCAGGCTTCTCTTGGTGCGTGAGGGCGACGAGCTTGTCTAGCCAGTCACGAGCATCCACGGTTTCCATAGCCACTACTCCTTTGGGTCGAAAAATTGTTTGCACCACTATTACCGATCTAAAGAGACGTGAGTCACAGCCCCGCCCCCATCAGATAACTTTGCAAATTGACCTACCTGACCTTTCCGCCGCTCACCACGACGCGGTTAAGGCTTGCAAATCTCGGCTCCCTCCCCCGCTACCCGGCTCCCCCACCATCACTAGGATGACGCTATGAGCAACATCACCAAGAAATACTCCGTCGACGTCACCCGCATCGATACAGGCCACTACCGCGCCACGAATGCCGAAGGAATCAGCCTCGAGTTCGGCCGCGCTGAGGGACTACTCAGCCCAGTTGAGTTGCTACTCGCCGCCGTGGCGGGCTGCTCGGCCGTGGACATCGACGTGGTCACCTCGCGCCGCACAGAGCCGGAGATTTTCGACGTCCACGTTGAAGGCACCCGCGTCGACGAAGACGGGGCCTCGCGACTGAGCGACGTCGACGTGGAATTCTCCCTCCGCTTTCCCGCTACCGACGCCGGACGCCAGGCCCAGTCCATGGTGGAGCGCCTCGTGCGCATCTCCCAAGAAAAGGACTGCACCGTCTCCCGCACGGTGGAAAATCCCACTAACGTCACGTTCCGCACGACAAAGCCTTAAGCACCTTTAAACAAAGGGATTGCCGTCGCGCCCAGCAAATGCTACCCCTGGTGCAATTTTTAACCATTGTGACTAAAGTGATTGCGGAAACTTTCTTCTTCACCGCCTCCCAAGGAGAATTCACACCATGTCCTTGTCCCGTCGTTCCCTGTTCAAGGCCGGTGCTCTCACGCTGGCCGCCGGTGCCATCGGTAGCCAGGCGCCCGCTGCTCTCGCCGTGGGCCCAGCTTTGGGCACCATCATCGACTTCTCTGCCGGTGTTCCTTCCGCCCGCGCCATCAAAGCAGCCGGCCACCTCGGCGCCATCCGCTACGTATCCCAACGCCGCCCCGGCGCCGAATGGATGAAGGGCAAGCCTGTCACCCTGGCGGAGACCAAGGCCAACGCAGCGGCAGGCCTCAAGACCGCTTCCATCTACCAGTTTGGCCGCGCGGAAACTGCGGACTGGCTCAACGGCGCTGCGGGCGCCGCAGTCCATGCGCCGCAGGCCATCGCCATCCACAAGGCTGCGGGCGGGCCGACCGGGCGCCCCATCTACATTGCCATCGATGACAATCCCACCCGCGCCCAGTACGAGAACCAGATCCGCCCCTACCTCAAGGCCTTCTCCGCAGCGCTGAGCGCCGCGGGCTACCAGACTGGCGTGTATGGCAACTACAACGTCATCGACTGGTGTGTTGCCGACCGCATCGGCCAGTTCTACTGGATGCACGACTGGGGCTCTGGCGGAAAGCTCCACCCGCGCACCACCATCCACCAGAAGGCCAAGAATCAAGCCACTATCGACGGCATAACGTGCGATATCAACACCGTTTATGCCAACGACTGGGGCCAGTGGACCCCGGGCGATGGTGCTGTGGAGCCGCCAAAGGTCAAGGACATCCCGGCAGTGCCTGACGACATCCCGCTGCCCAATGTTTCCCTGCCGGATCCCACCGGGCGCGGCTCCAGCGTCAGCGGCGATGGCATCAACATCGCTGGCTCGTCAATCAGCAATGACCAGGTGCGCGGCGCGGTGGATATCCTCAACACCGTGCGCAAATCCATGGGCTAATCAACACGCGGCGGCGCTGGTTTCTACCGCGCCGCCGTTGTCTTCGTTGCCGAAGAAGACGGCTTGGAGGACGACGACGTGGTCGAGGACGCCGGTTCCGGCGATTCTGTCGAGGACGCTGGCTTTGAGGTGCTGGAGGAGGCAGCGGTAGACGTCGTCAAGCGCGTGGTGCTAGCGCCAGGATGGGCCAGCGCCTCTTTGTTCAAGTTGTTTCCCTTCACGAGGTTCTTACCCGTGATTTCCTTGCGCACGTAGGACGTAAGCTCCTCGGCAGAGCCCTCGATGGAGGCAGCCACAACAAAGTTCTCCCCAAAAGACACCGAAGAGTGTCGGTCCTTACTGTCCGACCAGCCCCATTTTGATCCCACGACGTCACTGAGCTTCGCGGTGCCATAGTTTTGCTGGTAGCCATCGGCTGAGACGGCATCGGCGTGAGACATCGCCACCAAAACTGGGTGCGTCGGATCATCTTCCAAGAGCTGAACGATGAAGCGCACCACGTCATAGGTTGAGGTCATCGAGTGACCCCAATCCTCCCCCGCTGACGTAGAGTCCAGCCCATACTCCTTGGCGATTGCATCGATGGACCGCGGGTACTTCTCAAAGAGCTTCCCGGCGCTCTCATCCGAAGAATCAGCAATCATGTCCAGCGCTAGATACTTGTCCTCGAAGGAACCGTGCTCGAGCACGTAGGCGGCGATGTAAAGCTTGATCAGGCTGAGCGCATAGCGCGGCTGGTGCTCGGTGGGTGAGCCCATGTGCATGCCTGTCTCAATGCGGTAGTACGTGATTGACTTCTCGTCATCGCCCTTGAGGAATTGCCCCACGGTGTCCTCTACCGCCGCGAGTTGTGGATCGCCCTTCTTATGCGCGATGGGGCCGGGAGTAGCCGTGCTGGTGTGCGTTGGGCGCCCCACCGTGGAGTCTTCTTCATTCGCAGGCGAGCACGCAACAAGGGCCGTGGCACCGAGCACGCACGCCAGAAGGGCGGCACCAGCACGCGCTGGTACCGCCCTATAACGAGGCTGCGGGTAAAACACGAGGTTAGAGTCTACCCGCTACCGTCTGGAATGTAGTGCTTGAGGTGGCGCTTAGTGGTCCACCGGAGCCTCCACGCCCACACCGGTCAGGGAGCGAACCTCCATCTCGGCGGACAGCTCTTCCAGGTTGTCCGGCGGGGTCATGATGGACACGATCCAACCGGCGAAGAAGGCCAGCGGGATGGTCACGAGGCCCGGAGAGGACAGCGGGAAGATGGACCAGTCGGCGTTCGGGAACATCGAGGTCGGGGTACCGGAGACCGCCGGGGACAGGAAGATGAGCACCAGGCAGGAGATAACACCGGTGTACATCGATGCCACAGCACCTGCGGTGTTGAAGCGGCGCCAGTACAGGGAGTACAGGATGGTCGGCAGGTTAGCGGATGCTGCCACGGCGAAGGCCAGGGAGACCAGGAAGGCGACGTTCTGGGTCATGGCCAGGATGCCCAGGATGATGGACACGATGCCGAGGATAACCACGGTGATCTGGGAAACGCGGACCTGCTCGGCTTCGGTGGACTCGCCGTTGCGGATAACGGAGTGGTAGACGTCATGCGCGATGGAAGCCGAAGCGGTGATGGCCAGGCCAGCAACAACGGCCAGCACGGTAGCGAAGGCCACGGCGGAGATGACCGCCATGAAGATGGAACCACCGATTTCGAGTGCCAGCAGCGGTGCTGCTGCGTTGGCGCCACCCGGTGCGGCGAGGATGCGATCCGGGCCAACGAGGGCGGCAGCGCCGTAGCCCAGAACCAGGGTCATGAGGTAGAAGGCACCGATGATGACGATGGCCCAGGTAACGGAGCGGCGAGCCTCGGTCGCGGTCGGCACCGTGTAGAAGCGCATGAGCACGTGCGGCAGGCCACCAACACCCAGCACGAGGGCAATACCCAGGGAGATGAAGTCAAGCTTGGTAGTGAGGTTCTTGCCGTACTTCAGGCCCGGCTCCATAATCTGGGAGGCCTCGTAACCCTTCTCCTGGATAGCAGCGGAGCTGGCGTGCATATCAATGGCCTGGGTGAAGAGCGTGCTGAAGCCACCCTTCAGCATGACGAAGGTCAGGATGCACATGATAACCACGCCGGTGACCAGAAGCACGGCCTTGATCATCTGCACGTAGGTCGTACCCTTCATGCCGCCAACGAGGACGTAGACGATCATGAGGATGCCCACGATGCCGACAACCACGGCCTGCCACTTAAACTCGTGGATGTCCAGCAGCACGGCAACAAGGGAGCCGGCACCGGCCATCTGGGCGATGAGGTAGAACAGCGACACGAACAGGGTCGAGATCGCCGCCGCCACGCGCACCGGGCGCTGCTTGAGGCGGAAGGACAGCACGTCGGCCATGGTGAAGCGGCCGACGTTACGCATCGGCTCCGCGACGAGCATCAGGGCGACGAGCCAGGCAACGAAGAAGCCGACCGAATAAAGGAAGCCATCGTAGCCGTTGAGGGCGACAGCACCGACGATGCCCAAGAAGGACGCGGCGGAGAGGTAGTCACCGGAAATAGCTAGGCCGTTCTGGCGGCCAGAGAAGCTACCACCACCGGTGTAGAAGTCAGAAGCTTCCTTGGTGGACTTACCTGCACGCAGCACCACGTACATGGTGACGACAAGGAAGGCGGCGAAGACCGCAATGTTCAAAATCGGATTGCCAGCGGAGGATTCCGCTTGGGCCAAGGTAATGGTCTGCATGGTTTAGCCCTCCAGTTCCTGGCGAATGGCCGCCGCCTGCGGCTCGATGTTCTTGTTGGCGTAATTGACGTAGATGTACGTAATGATGAAGGTGGTCAGGAACTGAGCCAAGCCGAAGATAAGGCCGACGTTCCAACCGCCGCCAAGCTCGATGGCCATGAAGTCGGGCGCAAAAACTGCGGCCATCACGTAGAGGACGTACCACAGAAAGAACGCCACTGTCATGGGGAAGGTGAACTTGCGGTATGTGCCGCGCAGCTTCGCAAACTGCGAGCTATCGCGCATCTCGACGAACTCTTGCGGCGTCGGTTCGCGGCGCGAGTCAATCGAAGCAGGTGCGTCAGTCATGTCGCTCTCCTTACAAGGGAATCTTTTCTCCACAAACCGCGGTGAGAGACTAACTACAGTGTCTTCAGTCACGTTTTGCCTTGCCCAGTAAGTTACCTAACCTCTCTTGCAAGGTTGTAAATCCTGCCAAGAAAAGTTAATAACGCACACTTTTATTACCCCCTACCCCCGCAATGACATGGGATTTCTATCGCGTTGTCAACACCCCCACAGGAAACTCCAAACAGTGAATCTAATTTAGCAAAGCGAAACTTCGCAGCCATTGTGGAGAGCTTCGCACTCTTGCGGCATCCCACAGCGCCCCTCAACCCCCTTGCATGCCCACTGCCAGAAGGCACAACAAAACCCACCTTCCACGCTCCACCCCTCCCCTATTTATCCCTATTTATAAGGAATAAGAAGAATATGGTGAAGGAGAAACAAAGCGTGGAAGGCGGGTTCTATCGCTCGCGCTGGGACTGTGCCCGGCTATTTAAGCGCCAGGGAACTCACGCGGATCCTTAAACATGCGGCCGAAACCTTCCTGACCGTCGAGCGCATCGAGTGCGGCAACATCCTCTGGTGCAAGCTCCACCTCCGCGGCCCCGAAGTTCTCCGCTAAGCGCTCCCGGCGGCTGGACTTCGGGATGACGGAAATGCCCTTGCTCAACAGGTACGCCAGCACAGCCTGGCCCGGGGTGATGTCGTGCTTCTCAGCGACGGCAATGACCTCGGGATTATTGAGGATCACACCGCGTGCCAGCGGGGACCACGCCTCCGTCACGATGCCGTGGTTGTCGTGGAACTGACGCAGCTCCGGCTGAGTAAAGCCCGGGTGCAACTCCACCTGGTTGAGGACCGGAACGATACCCGTCTCATCGATCAGAGTCTGCAGGGTCTCCTCGTAGAAATTAGCCACGCCAATCGACGCGATCTGCCCCATGCCCTGCATGCGGGCGATCTCCTCGAAGGTCTCCACGTACAGCCCGCCCTGCGGCCAAGGCCAGTGGATCAGGTAGAGGTCGAGGTAATCCAGCTGCAGCTTATCCAGGGATGTACGGAAGGCCTGGCCCACCTTGTCCTTTCCGTGGTGATCGTGCCAGACCTTGCTGGTGATAAAGAGCTCATCGCGGGTGACGTCGCCGGCCTTCATGGCGTCATGCAACGCCTGGCCCAGCTCTTCTTCGTTCTCGTAGAGGGTGGCGGTGTCGAAGTGGCGGTAGCCCAGCTCGATTGCTTCACGCACGGCGCGGACGAGATCCTCCCCGCGCAGCTTGTAGGTTCCAAGCCCCAGCAGGGGCATCTCGCGGTCATCATTGAACGTGGTTTGTGGGACACTCATGGCTTCCATTGTGCCGCACTCCCGCGCGTTGTGGGGGAAGATTCTGGTATCACCGACCGCATGGTAGCCCTTAACGCGCGAAACGCCCTGACCGACCGCACACAAGGCGCGGCCGGTCAGGGCGGTCAGGGCGTCGACAGCCCAAAGGAAAGAGGCACTACCCTCCATTACTTTAGGCTTTGGATTTAGGCACGAATGAGGTCGATAACGAAGGTCAGCGTGCGGCCGGACAGCGGGTGTGCACCACCGGCGGGGCCATAGGCCTTCTCCGGCGGGATGACCAGCTTGCGGCGGCCGCCCACCTTCATACCCGGAATGCCCTCTTGCCAGCCGGCGATAAGGCCGGTCAGCGGGAACTCGATCGACTGACCGCGGCCCCACGAAGAGTCGAACTCCTGGTTCGTCTCATAGTCGACACCTACGTAGTGGACCTCAACGAAGCCGCCCGGCTGGGCTTCGGCGCCGTCACCCACCACGATGTCTTCGATGACAAGGTCCTGGGGAGCTGGCTCCGTTGCCGGCTCAATTACGGGCTTTTCCATTGGGGGTTATCCTCCTTGGACTGTTTTCTTCTTTGCTGGCCGCATACGCGTGGGCCGAGCCACAACACTCCCTAGTATAAGGGGAGGTGTGGGGCTCGGCCCTAGAAATGCAGCGTATGGGCTATTGTTTAGCGCTCGCTGCGCGGGGTGACCTTGCGCAGGGTCTCACCGGTGTAGATCTGGCGCGGGCGGTTGATCTTGGTGTTGAGCTCAAGCTGCTCGCGGTACTGAGCAATCCAGCCCGGCAGACGGCCGATGGCGAAGAGGACGGTGAAGAAGTCCGTCGGGAAGCCCATGGCGCGATAGATGAGGCCGGTGTAGAAGTCCACGTTCGGGTAGAGCTTGCGGGAGACGAAGTAGTCGTCGTTCAGCGCAATCTCCTCGAGCTTCATGGCCAGGTCCAGCATCGGGTCCCCACCCAGGTGTTCGATGATCTCGTGGGCGGTGTCCTTGACGATTGCCGCACGCGGGTCGTAGTTCTTGTACACGCGGTGCCCGAAGCCCATGAGGCGAACGCCCTTTTCCTTGTTCTTCACGCGGTTCATGAAGTCGGTGGCATCGCCGTCGTGGTTGTTCTGGATATCCTCGAGCATCTCCAGAACGGCCTGGTTAGCACCGCCGTGCAGCGGGCCGGACAGGGCGTTGATACCACCGGCGATGGCGACGAACAGGTTGGCCTGCGCGGAGCCAATCATGCGAACGGTGGAGGTGGAGCAGTTCTGCTCGTGGTCGGCGTGCAGGATAAGGAGCTTATCCAGAGCCTTGGCCACGATCGGGTCAACCTCGTACTCCTCAGTCGGGTAACCGAACATCATGCGCAGGAAGTTCTCACGCGCGTTCAGCTTGTTATCCGGGTACATGTAGGGCTTGCCCTGGGATGCGCGGTAAGCGTAAGCGGCCAGCATCGGCACCTTGGCCAGCAGGCGGACGGTTGCCTTATCCAGCTGCTCCTCATCCAGCGGGTTGAGCTGGTCCTGGTAGTAAGCGGAGAGAATATTAACGGAAGAGGCAAGAACGGCCATCGGGTGCGCGTCGCGCGGGAAGATATTGAAGGCGGCCTTGAAGTCCTCATCCAGCAGGGTGTGGTGACGGATATCGGTGTTGAACTTCGACAGCTCGTCTTCATTAGGCAGGTGTCCCTTAATCAACAGGTAGGACACCTCGTTAAAGGTGGCATTCTCAGCGAGATCCGCGATGTCGTAGCCACGGTGGCGGAGGATGCCTTCCTCACCGTTAATAAAGGTGATCTTGGACTCGGTGGAACCAGTAGCCGCATAACCCGGGTCGAAGGTGACGAGGCCGGTCTCGTTACGGAGCTTGCCGATATCGAAGCCGGAGTCACCCTCCGTGGACTGCTTAATGTCCATCTCGTACTCGCCGCCGGGGTACTGCAGTACAACCTTGTTGTTTTCAGATGCCACGTGTTTTCCTTTCCTCAATGTTCAACGCCGGCCAAGGCCGGCGCAACAAGACTAAACCTCTTCACACTTTAGCAAAACTTGTGACTCTGCCAACATTGGCAATCCTGGCAAAGTATCTAGTGCGCGAACGAAACTAGGCTACACTGCCCACATGAGCAACTCAGAACTCGTCCTGCCAGCAGATCTCCTCCCTACCGACGGCCGCTTCGGCTGCGGGCCGTCCAAGGTCCGCCCCGCCCAAATTGAGGCAATCACCGCCGGTGCCGACACCATCATTGGAACTTCGCACCGCAAGCCAGCCGTCAAAAATCTCGTCGGCTCCATCCGTGAGGGACTCTCCGAGTTGTTCGCGCTGCCAGAGGGCTATGAAATTGTCCTCTCCCTCGGCGGTGCTACCGCTTTCTGGGACGCCGCAACCTTCGGTCTCATCGAAAAGAAGTCCGCGCACTTAAGCTTCGGCGAATTCTCCTCTAAATTTGCTAAAGCCGCATCCGCCGCCCCGTGGCTCGACGCCCCGCTCGTCACCGAAGCAGAGGTTGGCACCGCCCCGGATCCGAAGGCTGCCGACGCCGAAGGCGCCGACATCATCGCCTGGGCCCACAACGAAACCTCCACCGGCGCTATGGTTCCGGTCACCCGCCCCAACCCCGATAACGCAGAGCAGCTCGTCGTCATCGACGCCACCTCAGGCGCCGGCGGCCTGCCGGTCAACATGTCTGATGCCGATGTCTACTACTTCTCACCCCAGAAGTGCTTTGCTTCCGACGGCGGCCTGTGGCTGGCTGCTATGTCCCCGGCTGCGCTGGAGCGCATCGAGAAGATCAACTCCTCCGATCGCTTCATCCCGGCTTTCCTGAACCTGCAGACTGCGGTAGACAACTCCCGCAAGAACCAGACCTACAACACTCCGGCCGTGGCCACGCTGCTCATGCTGGAGGACCAGGTGAAGTGGATGAACGCCAACGGCGGTCTCGATGGCATGGTCAAGCGCACCACGGAGAACTCCTCCATCTTGTACGACTGGGCCGAGTCACGCCCGGAGGCGACCCCCTTCGTGGCCGAGCCTTCCGAGCGCTCCCTGGTGGTCGGCACCATCGATTTCGAGGACTCTGTCGACGCCGCCGCAGTGGCCGCAACGCTGCGCGCCAACGGCATTCTCGACGTCGAGCCTTACCGCAAGCTCGGCCGCAACCAGCTGCGCGTGGGCCTGTTCCCGGCGATCGACTCTACGGATGTCACCAAGCTCACCAAGGCTATCGATTACGTTCTGGACAATCGTTAGCCCTCGCTACTGACTTGGTACGTCGCACAACATGCCCCGCGCTCTTGCCAGAGTTCGGGGCATGTTCTGGGTAAAGTGGACTTCATCACATGTCCGCTACCAGGCTAAGGAGCGCCCACCATGCGCGAGATTTTCCTCGCACCCAGCGACTCAACTGACACCTCGCTCGTCCTCCGGGCCGAGGATGGTGAGGAGTTCTTCCTCGAGGTCACCGACGAGCTTCGCGAGCTTCTCGCTCCCGCCGATTCCGCTGAGCCCACTTCCGAGAACGAGAGCGCTGAGCAGGACACAGAAAGCACCGACGAGGTTGCAGGCGACTCCTCCCCCGCCTCCACACAGCAAGAACGCTCCACGGGGCTGCGCACCGTCATGCCCCCCTCGGGAGGATCGCCTTCATCCCCGCAGAGCCAGCCCGCCCCGCAGGCACAAGAAATCCGCCTGCGCCCCAACGAAATTCAGGCCCGGATTCGTGCCGGCGCTTCTGCCGCGGAGATCGCCGAGGAACTCGACGTTCCGGAATCCCGCATCGAGCCTTTCGCGCACCCGGTGCTCTTGGAGCGGGCGCGCATCGCGGACGTCGCCAAGCAAGCGCACCCCATCCGCGAGGATGGCCCGGCCAAGCTCACCCTGTGGGAGATTCTGGCCACTGCTTTCGCCGCGCGCGGGCACTCGCTGTCGGAGGCCACGTGGGATGCCTACCGCCACCAGGGCGAGCCGTGGATCCTCCGCATCACGTGGAAGACCGGGCTGTCCGCCAACGAGGCGGAGTGGACCTTCAAGCAGACGATGTCCTCGCCAGCCACAGTGGAGGCACGCAATTCCGTCGCCGCTGACCTGACGGACCCAGACTTCGTACAGCCGGTACGTTCGCTGACCTCCGTGGGCCGCGGTGAGCGCTATGACGAAGCCATCGATGGGCGTGACTACGCCGACGACCGAGAAGTCAACGAGGACGCGCGCGCTGGTACCCCCGGCGTGACGGAACTGTCTTCCTACGCCGGCGTCGACAACGCCGGCGACCGAGAAGATACCGACGGATATGCTGAGCCCTCCGTGCTCCCATCCCCGCACGGTGGAGAGCACCCGGCCGAGGCCGCCAGCGATGAGGACGCGGCCCCCACTAATGAAGCGTCCCCACAGGAGGCGGAGGAGAAGGAGACGGGAGTAGACGAGGATTTCCTCCAGAACCCGGATCCGGAGCCCAAGCCCACCAAGCGTCGCCGTAAGGCCGTCACCCCGCACTGGGAGGATGTGTTGCTCGGCGTTCGCTCCTCTACCAAGCGCCCCCGCAACTAGCGAGTAGCCTGCCGTGGATACCCAAAGCGCCGTTCTCACTCTCTGGTACGTCACCGCCGCCGATCCCGCCGAGGTTCTCCGCGGCGAGCCCAAGGCCGACCGCGGCTTCGGCCGCAAGTTCCTCGCTCAGCTCAATCCCGCACTGCCGGTGACTCCCATCGGGCAATTCCCCCTCAACCGTTCCGCCGAGCCCGGCGCGAGCGAGTTCTATGTGGGCGGCTATCCCGGTGTGACCGTGGTGCAAACCATCATCCACGACGATCAACTGACTCTCTCCCAGCTTTCCCGCACCTTGCGCGAGGCCGTGCCTGCCACGGAAATCTACGCCTTCGCCTCCAATCCGGAGACCGGCTATGCCGGGTTCGCCCACTGGACGGGCAGCCGCCTGCGCCGGTCGCTGTGCGGGACGCGTTTTAACCTCTACGAGGACCATGGTCTGCCCGAAACCTTCGAGGCCCCTTTCTGGGCCGGGGAGATGGATGAGCCGGTGGGTGGGATTTCCCTTCCCTTTGAGCCGCTCAATATCACCGAGGCGGCCCAGGAATTCTGGTTGGGCATCGAGGTCGGCGCGGATGGCCCCGACGTGGACGTCGTAGGCTATGCCACCGACGGGCGCCCCGAGCCCAAGGTCGACACTCCCCCGCCGCGCCGCAGCGTGGCCGAGGTAGCCACCACCTCAGTGTCGAAGCTGGGGCTCAATGACTATGACGACTACGAAGAGTACGACCTCGAGCCGGAATCCACCGGTGAGGAGATCATCCGCACGGCCAAGCACCTCGGCGGCTTGGTGCGGCGCTACGCAGTATCGACCTCGCGGAACCTCTGGGAGCGCTGGCGCTCGTAGAAGGCGATGGCTGCCGACGTCGCCACATTAAGGGAATCCGTGCCCTCGGCCATGGGAATGCGGGCGCGCACATCGGTCGCACGCATGGCGTGCTCGGTCAATCCTGGCCCCTCCGCACCGACCAGGAGCGCTACCTTGTCCGCGCCCTCTAACGCATCAGCAATGTGCACGGCATCCGGATGCGGGGTCAGCGACACCAGCCGGAAGCCCTGCTCGCGCAGCTTCTCCAACCCGCGCTGCCAGGTGGTAAAACCGCCGTCGAAACGCGCCCAGGGCAAGCGCAGAACGTGCCCCATGGACACGCGCACCGAGCGGCGGTAGAGCGGATCTGCCGCACCTGAGCCGAGCAAGATGCCGTCGATATCCATGCCCGCAGCATTGCGGAAGAGCGAGCCGATATTTTCGTGGTCGCCCACGCCCTCCATGATGGCAAGGGTGCGAGCACCTTCGAGGACCTCGTCCACGGTCCAAGCTTCCGCGCGGTCGGCTGCGGCAACCAACCCGCGGTGCATATCGAAGCCCGTGACTTCCCCCAACGTCTGTCGGGTTACTTGGTAGACGGGGATATCCCGGACATCGTGGTTCGCCAGGAAGGTGTCGAGCTTCGCCTCAAAGCCGATGATACAGCGCACCGGGAAGCGGGAGGCCAGCAGGCGCTCCACGCACAGTGGGCCCTCACCAAAGACGAAACCCTCGCCGGACTTATCCGCGTGCTTGAGATCGCGGATATCGTCCAGGCGAGGGTCTGTGGGGTCATCGATGACAAAACGCATGGGCCCTAGTCTAGGCGCAGGGCCAGCTGCTCCCCTTAGGCGGGCTATGCCAACAGCGAGCTGATGGGCTCCATGGCGAAGTAGACCACGAAGAGAGCGGCCACGAGCCACATGATCCAGTGCACCTTCTTGGCCTTGCCGGCGAAGGTGGCCATCAGTGCATAAGCGATGAAGCCCACGCCAATACCGTTGGCGATGGAGTAGGTGAAAGGCATGACCACGATGGTGAGGAAGGCCGGGATGGCCTCCTCCATGCGGTTCCACTCGATGTCCTTGAGCTGGGCTGCCATCATCACACCCACGATGACGAGGACGGGGGCTGCGGCCTCAATCGGCACGATCTCGTAGAGCGGAGTGAGGAACATGGCCAGCAAGAAGATCACACCGGTCACAACGTTGGCCAGGCCGGTGCGGGCGCCGTCGCCGATACCAGCCGCCGAGTCCGCGAACACGGTGTTGGAGGATACCGAACCCGCACCACCAGCAACGGCACCGAAGCCTTCGACGACCAGGGCGGTCTTCATGTCCGGCAGGTTGCCCTTCTCATCCACGAGGTTGGCCTGCTTGCCCAGGCCGTTCATGGTGCCCATGGCATCGAAGAAGTTGGTGAGCAGCAGCGTGAAGATGAGCAGCACGGTGGAGACCACGCCCAGCTTGGTGAAGGCACTAATCGGATCGACCTGGCCCACAATCGACAGGTCCGGCAGCCCGCCCAGGGAGCTGGGCACCTCCGGGGTGGCCATGCCCCAGTCCTCGGAACCGGTAAAGGCCTGAATGATCATGGCGATGATGGTGGTGATGACGATGCCGATGAACAGGCCGCCACGCACCTGGCGGATGACGAAGAAGCTGCACAGAATCAGGCCCACGACGAAGACGAAGGCAGGCCAGGTCGCAATCGAGCCGTTCACGCCCAGGCTCACCGGAACTGTGGTCATCGCGGCATCCGGGACGCGGGTGACAAAGTGACCATCCACGAAACCGATGAGCGCGATGAACATACCAATACCCACGCCCATCGCCGCCTTCATGGAGGCCGGGATGGCATCGAAAACGGCCTGGCGGAAGCCAGAGATGGCCAGCAGGACGATGATGATGCCTTCGATGACGACGAGGCCCATCGCCTCGCGCCATTCCAGGCCGTTGAGGGAAACCATCGTCACGGCGACGAAGGTGTTCATACCCAGGCCCGCGGCCATGGCGAATGGGTAACGGCGATCATGCCGAAGGCGATGGTCATGACGCCGGCCACCAGTGCGGTGGCGGCGGCGACCTGCGGGATTCCGAGGGTGGTTCCGGCCGAGTCAGCGGAGGTACCCAGGATGAGAGGGTTGAGGAGAATGATGTAGGCCATCGCGAAGAACGAGACCACGCCGGCGCGGACCTCGGTTCCAATGGTGGATCCGCGTTCGGTGATTTTGAAATAGCGATCGATAGCTGCGTTCATCGTGAGTGAGCGCCCCTTCTATCTAGAGAAATGAAGTTTTACCTGCTAAGGGTGCTCCATCGGGGCACTAAAACGCAAAACCCGCACGCTGCATCGCTGCTGCGCGCGGGGCGAAAACCGCTCTCTTTAATAGATAGGGCTCTCATCATCGAAGGGCCTCTCCTGCTCCGCTCCCTCCTCACGGACGCTCGTGCCGGAATGCGCGCCGCACCCGTAGGTGGCGTGCACCACTTTTCCATCCGCCGAGTATTCATTGGCACAGACGCCGAAATTGGGCAGCAGCTGGAGGTAAAAAGCACAGGTTTTGCACTGTAACTGGGCCTGCGCCGCCATCTCCGAATTCGGCCCGTACTTCTTGCGCCAGCGCTCTTTGGCCTCCGTGAGGCCAACCTGGGAGAGCTTCCCTTCGTCCAGCCTGTCGTCATCGGGAGCGGGCGGCATGAGGTCGCCAGGACCAAGGTCTCCTGGGCGCAGGCGCTCGGAATAAGGAACCCACTCCGGCGCTTGAAGGGCCTGGCCGCCCGGTACAAGCGCGACCTCATTGACGGTCGGGGTGCGCGAGCCTTCCGCGCAGGCAACGACGGCGTGCCATTCCCACCCCGGATAGCCCGGTACGTGCGCATCAAAACGATGGGTGGCCACGTTGCGGCCCACTCCGGCAACGCCACGGTGCTTGCCGACGTCCCCCTCACCCACCTCCTCCACAGCTCGGCGCGCCAGGTTGACGGCGGTCGAATCGAGAAGCGGGGAATGCATCTTTTTCTTGCGAGTCACTCTCCCATTATTAATCACGTACCGCGCCATAGTGCACAATGACAGTCATGCCTCTCCTCCACACCGACCGCGCCCTCCGCGCGTTTGCTACCGCCCTCTCCGCTGCCACACTGCTCGCACCCTTAACGTCATGCTCTTCTCAAGCCGCACACGAGGATGTTTCTTCGCCTACGGCGGGTGGGACGTCGCCAAGCGCGAGCTCCCCAGAGCACCTCGGCGTGACCGTCCTCGACACCGCACCCCTGCCTCCCGATACCTTCACCCAAGGCTTGGAGGTCGACCCCGCTGGCAACCTTCTGGTAGGCACTGGGCTGAACGGCAAGTCTCGATTGCTGCGCCTCACGCCGGGGACGCACACCCCGTCGGAAGAAACCACACTCGAGAGTTCATTCTTCGGCGAGGGCATCACTCAGACCGACGCCGGCATCTGGCAGCTAACGTGGAAATCCGGTACAGCTTTCCTGCGAGATCCCGAGACCTTCAACGAGCTCGACCGTGCCACCTACGACGGCGAGGGCTGGGGCCTGTGCAACGCGGGTTCCGAGCTCATCATGTCCGACGGCTCCGCCGAGCTGCGCCACCTCGATCCGAAGACCTTCCAGGAGCTCGCCCCACGCACCGAGGTCACCCTCGACGGCTCCCCCGTGGATAACCTCAATGAACTTGAGTGCGTCGAGGGCGCGGTCTATGCCAATGTCTGGATGAGCGAGGATATCCTGCACATCGACCCGGAATCCGGCGCGGTCACCGCCGTGATCGATACCGCAAACCTCACCCATGTCCCCTCGGCGGATCCCAACGCCGTCCTCAACGGCATTGCCCATATCCCGGGCACAGATGAGTTCTGGATCACCGGCAAGCTATGGGATGAGCTGTACCGGGTGCGCTTCGAGTAGGATTTTCAGCCATGGCTACCGTGAAGCAAGCAAGGAAGAAATCGCTGCTGCAGTTTCTGGCGCTCATCATCGCTGTGGCAGTCATCGTCGTGGCGGTGGTGCTGTTCCAGAAGTGGTGGAACGACCGTCCGGGCCCCGAGCCACAAGACGTCAGAATCACGGCCACTGTTGGCGAGGACACCCTAGAGCTCTCCCCCTACATCGTCTGCGAGCCTGGCACGGACTGCGAAGAAGGCGACGTACCTAATCTGACGGTGGGCCCCGATGACACCCTGAAATTGGAGATCCCCGAAGCCATCTCCAACCATGAGTGGTCGGTGCTGTCCATTTACGACGACCCGGCTGCTAATGACAGCACCTCCCACGGTGCCAACGAAACCACGTCTCTGGAAATCCCCGGCTCTGTACCGCCGATTGAAGCCTCCACCGGTGAGCGCCCGAAGTTGATGGTGGTGGAAATCTCCACCCTGATGATTGGCCAGGATGCCAACGGCGAGGAGACCCCGATGCACACGGTATGGTCACTGTCCACCATGACTGATGAAGAGCTCAAGGAATCAAAGTCTTCGGATAACGCCGAAGGGGACGAGGCCGAAACTAAAGCTGAGAAATAGCAACGCCCTGCTTCTTCCCCTCTTCCTCCCCGCAAACGACAAAGTGCCCTAGCTGCCAAAAGTACGTCTGATTATTGAAAAATCAGCACAGCTTTCGTCAGCTAGGGCACTTTTCAGTTACGGGCCTAAGGCTTTAGACCCCTTAGCTATCCAAATCCTTGGCAATAGCGCGCAGGATCTCGGCAACCTGGCGGCCAGTCTTGCGCTCTGGATAGCGTCCTTGGCTCAGCACCGGCTGCACCTGGGTCTCAAGCAATGTCATGACGTCGGAGAGCATGCTCGCCAGCTCTTCCGGTTTGCGGGCCGGGGTGCGGCGGCGCGGGGAATCAAGCACCTTCACGCGCAGCGCCTGCGGGCCACGGCGGCCAGCCGCGAAATCGAATTCGATGCGCTGACCCTGGTACAGCTCATCAACGCCCTTGGGCAGCACATTGCGACCAACATAGACGTCTTCATCACCAGGATTGCTGACAAAGCCGAAGCCCTTGTCTGCGTCATACCACTTCACTTTGCCGATAGGCATGGCTCTTCACTCACTTTCTTTCCGTGTCTCCTCGTCTAAGAGCTTAGGCGCTGCCAGGCACCAGGCTGATAGGCTCCGCCAGTCTTGGGACGAGGAGGCGCGGCGAGGCGTGATCCGAATTCATGCGGCCGCGCGGAGGGACTATCCGTGGAACTTTTAAAGAGATATATTTTAACCCTCCGACTCCCGACAAAGAAACCCACGGTAGATATCACCCCAGCAACCACACCCGTTACATGTGTGAGGTAGCTAACATTTGCACCACGAACAGGGGAAACGCGGAGGAATCGGCACTTTCGTTACCGTTTTGGGCCATTTAACGTGACTGTTTCGTTATAAACCGCTACTCTCTCCCTCAGGCACTTCGGCTGCCGGCCGTGGAAGTCTCGCCCCAGACACAGTCCGGGCTTCCGCACGGCGGCCATACATGATGTGCATGAACATGAACATCAATTGCAAAACTATATGCCGGACTGGGCATCATCTGGGCGCGAGAAAGCAAGAACAACCTAGAGAAGGAATACTTTAATGGGACGCCACTCCGCTAAGAACAAGTCCATCGCCACCAAGTTTGCCGCCTCCACTGTTGCCGTGGGCGCCGCCGCAGCCATCATGGCACCGAACGCTGCCGCTGCACCGGATTCCGATTGGGACCGCCTCGCACAGTGCGAGTCCGGCGGCAACTGGGCCATCAACACCGGCAACGGTTACCACGGCGGTCTGCAGTTCAACGCTCAGACCTGGCAGGCCTACGGCGGCGGTGAGTTCGCTCCGACCGCTAACCTGGCAACCCGCGAGCAGCAAATCGCTGTTGCTGAGCGCACCCTGGCACAGCAGGGCTGGGGCGCATGGCCGGCCTGCTCCGCCAGCCTGGGCCTGAACTCCGCCCCGACCCCGCGCAACGTGAGCGCTGCCCCGGCACCGGCTGCTACCCAGGTAAAGGAAGAGACCGCACCGCAGGCACCGGCTGAGGCACCGAAGGCAGTCCACGAAGCTGCCGAGGAGCCCACCGACGAGCTGGCTGTTGACGCCCTCTACACCCTCATCGAGGACACCGCTACCCAGTACGGCCTGACCATCCCGGCTTCCTTCACCGAGCAGTACAAGGCCAACCGCCACGACTTCAACGCCTTCTACTCCGCTAACCGCCACGTCATCGACCCGCTGGCACAGGTTCTGGCTGCACGCTAAGCAGCGCGCCGCGCCGTGCAAGCTGAGCACATAAAGGCAAAGCTTTAACTACACAAAAGAGGCTGGATGGTTTTCTCCATCCAGCCTCTTTTAGTTTTGACTAAGCCTTTTCCTCAACGGCAGCGTCTTCCTTAGCGCGCGACCGATCACAGGCCAGCAACACTAGGCCAACAACAATCCACAGCCCTAGCGACCACCACGCATGGCCGAAGCCTTGCCCATCAAAGAAGGACAGCGAGCGGACTAGGTGACCCGTCGCGCCGATGGGCATCCACTGCCCCAGCGTCGACCACCCGGTAGGCAGCAGCCACGGGCCGGTTGCCAGACCCGACAGCGGGTTCGCTAAGAAGATAGTCAGCACGGCACCGATTCCAATACCCGCGGCACCCATCACCCCCGCAAGGCCTGCAGTCACCGCAGACGTCGCAAGGATGCCCGCAGCGATAGCCATCCACTCGGCAGCGAAGCTGCCACCGAGGGTTCCATAGACGGAGTGCAGCATCCACGTAGCAACGAGCCCGCCGAAAAGCGCAATACCAACGAGCACCCCCAGCTTGACCCATTTCTTGCCACGAAATGCAAAGGTGGCAATAACAGCGGAAATAATCCCGCCAAAGGCCAGCGGCAGGCCCAGCAGTGCGATACCGCTCGCCTGCGGGTCCTCCTTCGTCGTCGGCGCCAGCTCCTGCTTCTCCACGGACATTCCTTGTGCTTCAAGCTGGCCAGCGAGGCCATCAATCATCGTCACGTAGGGAGCACCATTTCCCGCAGCGGTGAACTCACTCGCGCCCTGCGGGGAGATGACCAGTCCACCAACAGCTTCACGCTGCAGCACCGCGTCGCGCACCTCGGCCTCGCTGTGCTTCACGACGATCTCCGGGGCCTCATCCCCCGCCGCACTCTCAATCTTCTGCGAGATGCCTTCGAGCATGGGCTCCGGCGCCGAAATGGCAACCGGAACGCCAGCCGGACCCGACGCAAAGGTGGGCGCCAAAAACGCCCACAGCATAAGGCCGATGACGACGGGGATCCCCACAATGGCAACTATCGATTTCACAGCAACCGATGGCTGCTTTCCTTCCTGACTTTTCACCGCTGACACTTCTAACCTCCAAATGGAACAGGGTGTTTCGTTTACAAAGTGGAGCATAGTGTTCCGTTTGGTATGATGCAAGCTGTGAGACAAGACGCAGCAGAACACAAGCAAGCCATCGTCGCAGCAGCCAGGCAGCTGCTCATCAGCGAGGGACCGGGCGTGTCCATGCGCTCCATCGCCAAGAAAGCCGGCGTGGGCGTCGCCACGGTCTCACGCCACTTCCCCGAACGGCTCTCCCTCCTCGATGCCGTCACCGGCGCGGAGGTAGCACACATCAAAGAAGAGGTGGACAGCCACCTACAAGGTTTCGACGAGGATCCCGAAGGCACCTGGCGCGATATTATTCATCGGATCGCCAGCCTTAACTTCGCCGCGGTTGTTCAAGCAGCGGCAGCCGAGGTGAATACTGCCTCATTCTCAGACGATGACGTGCAGGAGATCGCTACCCAGCGCAAAGCTGAACTGAAGTCGATCTACCAACCGATTATCGAACCCACGCGACAAGCAGGTCTCTGCCCCGAGTCCCTCACCCCGCTCGAACTTCACATCGGCATCGGTCTCATCACCCGCCCGCTGCCCAGAACACCAGTGAGCGCCGACTACCTATCAGGTATACAAGCCCAGCTCATCGATACGCTGCTCGACGGCCTTAAAGCCCAAGCCCGTGCCAACTAGTTGAGGCGCAAGTACATTACAAACACGTATAGCCCCACCGAGGAGAACATTCTCGGAGGGGCTGAAAGCAAGCCGGAAGGCTCAACGTATCCGCTAAGTGAAGCGCAGATTTCTGCGCGCCTACTTAGCGGTTGATGCGGGTGTACGGGTGAACGTAGTTGAGCTTTTCTGCCGGCATCGGCAGAATCAGGTCGTCACCGTACGGGCTGGAAGCACCAGCAAAAGGTGCAGTAAGTTCAGTAATAGCGTGCTCGCGGGGGCTGTTCTTCGGCCAAGCCGGGGATACGAAGCCTTTGTTCTCGTTCGACATGCTCCTTATTATTCCAAACCCCGCGGCAAAAAGTAACTTATTGACCCAACGAGGGCCCCATGCCTCCCCCTTCCACTAACTACTAAGCTTGATCGCCATTATGACCTCCCCTTCACACCGCGCCCGCGTCACCGAGAGCTACCGCGAGTGGCTCAGCCGCTTACCCGATGAAGACCTGCGCGCCCTGCTGAGCACCCGCAGCGATGTCCTCTCCCCCGCACCGAAAGACTTCGACGCGCTCGCCTCGCGCCTAACTCTGCCGATGCACGTCGTGGACGCCTTAGCAGCAAGCAACGCCGAGCAGCTGGCTGTCTTAGAAGATATCGCCCTACGCGGCGGCGAAGTGGACATGGTAGAGGACACCAACCCTGAGGTAACTTCGCAGCTCAAGCAACGCGGCCTCGTCTTTGGTGACGCCCCGGAGGTGCGCATCGTCACCGCCGTGATGGGCTCACTTCCCACCGGCTGGTCGTTGCGCAACCAAGTAGAGTTCGATGAGAAGGATCTAGCCGCGCTTGCTCCCGAGGAGCGCCGAGTCCTTGATGCTTTAAGCAATGGCGACGGCATGGGCTATACCACCGACACCGAGCCGGACATCAACTCCGAGGATCCCGCCAAGCGCCTGCTGGCCAAAGGTTTTCTGGAGCGTATCAACGCGCACTCGGTGCGCCTGCCGCACTCGCTCGCCCGCCTGCTGACTGGTGATACCACCCCGCCCATTCCCACCACCCCCTCGGGGCGCGCCGGTACCCCAGAACCGGATGCCAGGGCTGACGACGCCGGCGCGGCAGCTGGCGTGGAAGCCGTGCGCGGCATGGAAAGGCTCATCGAGCTGCTCGGAAGCCATCCGGTAGCGCTGCTGAAAGACTCTTCGGTCGGCGTTCGCCCCCTCAACCAACTGGCCAAGGACCTCGCTCTGGAGAAGGAGGAGGTTGCGCGGCTTATCTGCTTGGGCCACCATGCTAGGCTTCTCCACCGCGGCGAGCCGGATGGCTTGGAGGGGCATTTCCTCGCACCTACCACTGGCTCCCAGGACTGGCTCGAGGCCGATCTCGGGGAGAAGTGGCGCATTCTTCTCGACGCCTGGCGTACCTCCCCCTGGGCCAGTTGGGCTGAGACCCGGGTTCTCGCAGACGACAGTATTGTGCGCCGCCTGCCGCGCTTCCGCGCTTTCGTTCTCGGCGTCTATACACACTCCGCAGTCGCGCTGAACAACGAAGAGTTCTGGGAGGACCTACGCTTTCGCTCCCCGCTATTTGCCAGCCACACGCGCACGGTGACCATTGAGCAGCTGCGCGCCGAAGCCGAATGGATCGGTGCTATAGCGCTGGGCAAGGCTACCCGCGCGCTGAGTGATTCCGCCGCAGCCGCCACACTCGTCCCCGAAACGGTCAGCGAATTTATCATCCAGCAAGACCTCACCGTCCTCGTTCCCGGCCCCCTTGAGCCGGCCACGCACCGCACCCTCGCATCCCTAGCGGACCTCGAATCCCCAGGCCTAGCCAGCGTATACCGCATCAGCGAGGCCACCATTCGCCGCGGCATGGACCAGGGGCTCACCGCCCAGGAAATGACCGACTTTTTGGAAGCGCACTCCCCGACAGGCGTGCCGCAGGCGTTGAGCTTTGCCATCGGGGACGTCGCCAAGCGCCATGGCACCCTCCGCAGTGGACCTGCACTGTCCTATTTGCGCAGTGAGGATCCCGCGCTGCTGGAGCTCGCAGTTGCCTCAGTCCCCGGCCTGCGCCTGCTCGCGCCCACCGTGGCGGTATCTCAGCTGCGCGTGGGCGAGCTGCTGGAGAAGCTGCGCACTAAGGGGCTCTCCCCCACTGCGGAGGATGAATCCGGCGCCTCCCTGGCCGTCGCCCCCGAGCCTTACCTTTTGCCCACGCCCCGCACAAAGCCCCGCAAGCGCGAGCCCGCCTCGGTGGATGAAGCCGTGCAGGCCCTGCGGCAATCAGCACAGAACCCGAGCGCGCAGAAGGAAGAGGAGCCAGATCCCCTCACGCTCGCCCGTGCCGCCGCGCGCTTCCACGCCGATATCGTGATCTCCTATGCCGATAAAAGCGGCGAGCTGCGCACCGTGACTGTGAAGCCACTGTCGGTGGAAGGCGGCTACATTGATGCCCTAGGCGCAGCGGGCAAACCCGTGCGCTTCCCGGTTCACCGCATTTCCTCCGTCCGCTTCGCCGACAGGGATTAAGTCCTTCCCTGACGCCCAGAGTAGAAAGGCCCCAGACATGCCCGGACCACTCATCGTCCAATCGGACAAGACCGTCCTCCTCGAGGTGGATCACCCGCAGGCCGACGAGGCTCGCGCAGCGCTCGCACCTTTTGCTGAGCTGGAGCGCGCGCCCGAGCACATCCACACCTATCGCATCACCCCACTGGCACTGTGGAATGCCCGCGCCGCCGGGCACGATGCCGAGCAAGTCGTCGACGTTCTGGAGAACTACTCCCGCTTCCCGGTGCCGCAGGCGCTGCTGATCGACGTCGCCGAGACCATGTCGCGCTACGGCCGCGTGCGCCTCCTGGCACATCCGGCCCACGGTCTCATCCTCGAATCGGACGAGCCTGTCATCCTAGAGGAGCTCACGCGTACCAAGAAGGTCAGCGAACTTCTGGGCCCGCGCATTGATGACAACACCATCGCCGTCCCACCTTCCGCGCGCGGGCGGCTCAAACAGGAGCTGCTCAAGGCCAGCTGGCCCGCCGATGACCGCGCCGGCTACGTCGATGGCGAATCCCACCCCATCGCACTGAGCACGGAGGAGGTGGACTGGAGCTTACGCGATTATCAGCAGTATGCCGCCGAATCCTTCTGGTCCGGTGGCTCCGGCATCGTGGTCCTGCCGTGTGGCGCGGGCAAGACCATCGTGGGTGCTGCCGCCATGGCCAAAGCACAGGCCACCACGCTCATCCTGGTGACCAATACCGTCGCTGGGCGCCAATGGCGCGATGAACTGCTGCGCCGCACCAGCCTCACCGCGGAAGAGATCGGTGAATACTCCGGCGAAAAGAAAGAGATCAAGCCGATTACCATCGCCACCTACCAAGTGGTTACCCGCAAGACCAAGGGCGAATACCGGGCACTCGAACTCTTCGATTCCCATGACTGGGGACTTATTATCTACGACGAAGTCCACCTTCTGCCTGCCCCGGTCTTCCGCATGACCTCCGACCTGCAATCGCGCCGCCGCTTGGGGCTGACCGCCACCCTCATCCGCGAAGACGGCCGCGAGGGCGATGTCTTTTCGCTCATCGGGCCCAAACGCTATGACGCGCCATGGAAGGAGCTGGAATCCGCCGGCTATATCGCCACCGCGGACTGCGTGGAGGTTCGCGTGGACATGACGCAGGACGAGCGCTTGCTCTATGCCACGGCACAGGCGCGGGAGCGCTACCGGATTGCGGCGTCGGCAAGCGCGAAGCTGCGGGCCGTCGACAAGCTGCTGAAGAAACATGCAGGCCAGCAGGCACTCATCATCGGCGCTTACGTGGACCAACTGGAGGAGCTCGGTGAGCACCTAGACGCGCCGGTTATCGACGGCAAGACCTCCACCGCCAAGCGCGAAAAACTCTTCCAACAATTCCGCGAGGGCGAGCTTCTCACCCTGGTGGTATCCAAGGTGGCGAACTTCTCCATCGACCTTCCCGAGGCTGCCTTGGCCATCCAGGTCTCCGGCACCTTTGGCTCCCGCCAGGAAGAGGCGCAGCGCTTGGGCCGCCTGCTGCGCCCGAAGAAGGACGGGCAGGAGGCTACCTTCTACACTCTGGTGGCGCGCGAATCCATCGATGCGGAATATGCCATGCACCGCCAGCGCTTTTTGGCCGAGCAAGGTTATGCCTACCGGCTGGTGGACGAAGTAGACTTGTGAGCTGATGAAGATTTTCAAGTTTGAAGTCAACGAAGACTTTGCCAAGAAGAACAATGAGCTCCTGCGTGATTCCGCGCGCCTGCGCAACTCCGGACTCATCATGGGCCTCTTATTTATCATCGGCGGCATTGCCGTCTACTTCGGCATGGAGGCCGTCTGGCGCATCACGCTAGCGCTGGGCATGGTGCTCTTCGGAATCTTTTGCGCCGTCATCGGCGTCTTGGCCTCAAGCAAGGTCGGCTCGGCTCAGAAACTCTATGATTCCTATCCGTTAGCCCCCGCCGTCGTCGCAGAGGTCAACGAGCGCGACATGGTCCTCATGGCGCTGGTGAACACCAACGTGGACCCGAAGGCTCCGCCGCGCTGGGGCGCCTGCCTGCGCACGGTCACCAATATCCCGGGCATTAAGCGCACCGTGGGAACCAAGGTTCCGGTGGCCGCGGTCTCCGGTCAGCGCAGCAGCGGCGATCAAGACCACTGGCAGCAAATCACCCCCATGCCGATTGCCTGGGGTACCCCGGATGCGGAGACCGTGACGATTGCCCGCAAATCCATTCCGGAAGACCAGTGGCAGCGCCTCGAGCGCGCCCGCAAACGTCTGACCGATGTAAAAGCTACGAAATACGATTTGTTGGTGCTGTAAATGACTGTCGAGAGACTACAAGAATTCGGCGAAACCATCTTCGCCACCATGACCGCGCTTGCCGTGGAGAATAGCGCGGTGAACCTAGGCCAGGGTTTCCCCGATAGCGACGGCCCGCAGCGCATGCTGGAGATCGCCCAGGAAAACATCGCCGGTGGCAACAACCAATACGCTCCCCTGCGCGGGGCCCCGGAGCTGCTCAGCGCCATCGCGGAGACCTACTCCGTACCCCAGGACCACGTCGTGGTCACCGCCGGCGCTACCGAAGCGATTACCGCCACGGTGCTCGGCTTAGTAGAACCGGGCCACGAGGTCATTGTCCTTGAGCCCTACTACGATGCCTACGCCGCTGCCATCGCGCTTGCCGACGCCACCCGCATCCCCGTCCCCTTGAAGGAATCCGGCAATAGCTGGGATATCGACGTCGATGCGGTGCGTGCAGCCGTGACCGATAAAACCGCCATGGTCATCATCAACACCCCGCACAACCCGACCGGCTCGGTCTTCTCCCGCGAAGCACTCACCGAGCTCGCCAAGCTCTGCGTGGAAAGGGACCTGCTGGTTCTCGCCGATGAGGTCTATGAAAACCTCACCTTCGGCACCGACCACGTCAGCATCGCCTCCCTGCCGGGGATGGCCGCGCGCACCGTCACCGTGTCATCTGCCGCCAAATCCTTCAACTGCACCGGGTGGAAGACCGGCTGGGCCATTGCAGAGCCTAAGCTTCTCGACGGCGTCATCAAAGCCAAGCAATTCACCACCTTCGTCTCCACCACGCCCTTCCAGCCAGCCGTGGCCCATGCCCTGCGTTATGAACAAGAATGGCTAGACGACATGGTGGCTGAACTTGCAGAGTGCCGCCGCATCCTCGTGGAAGGCCTCAAGCAACTGGGATTCCACGTCCATGACACCGGCGGCACTTACTATGTGGTTGCCGATGTCTCCTCTACCGGTTTAAGCGGCATTGATTTCTGCATGCAGCTGCCCGAAACGAAGGGCGTGGCTGCCATCCCGCTGGCCGCCTTCACGGACAATCCCGAGCCGTGGAAGTACAAGGTACGCTTCGCCTTTTGCAAGCGCCCTGAGGTCATCCGGGAGGCCGTGCGACGCCTAACGGACGAAAGATAGACCTGCGGCACAGAGCTTTGTGCTCAGAGTTGACCATTAATCGCCCCGAGCACACGAACGCAATCCTTCACTTAACCCGCCAGCAGTCCAATCCCAACATTAACGGCAGCATGTAGAATTGAGCACTCAATGATGCTGCCCGAACGATATCTCACCGCGCCAAGTATCCAGCCACTGAGGAACTGAACGGGAAGTATCGGCCACAGATGCACATCAACACTCAATAGCACGAGGTGAGGCACGAGAAAAAGAGCGGCCTGAAGAGTGTTCCCACCCCATAGTCCCCAGCGTCGAAGAAACAAGCCGCCGAGGAATCCTCGGAAGAAAATCTCCTCGCCTACGGCTCTAAGAATCGCGGCACCACTTACCCCTTGGACGAGAACGACACCTGGGAGGGTAAGACTAGCTGTCGGCACGAGACGGATACCAAGGTAACCAATTCCTAGCAGCACAGGGAACAAAACGAGGCTTAACCCTGCCGCTTGCCAGCTTCCCCATCGCAACCCCACATGTGCCCGGGCACGGGACACCCCAAGTGACTTTTGAAGCGTCCTGGGTTTAGTTCCGCTTC
>NZ_KV811678.1:0-298 GCF_001813175.1 Corynebacterium sp. HMSC069E04
GAGAGGAACCAGTCACCTGGAAGAGATCGATCCAGTCGCTGGTGTGCAATCTGGGAGGTAGGGTTGCGGGGTCGATTCCTCGCGAGCGCAACCATGATTGTGTCTCTGAACGTGATGAAAACAACCCTGCCCTTCGGAGAATTTCCCCTATCCCGCGTCCCCGGGCGGTGAAAACGGTGTGCACCATCGCCTGAAAGGCTTTGCGTTGCTCTATCGGGATCTTCGGGTCACCCACCCGGCGGATCACTAAGATCCCCCCGTCAACGTTTGGCTGTGGCCGGAAAGCAGACCTTGGTAC
>NZ_KV811679.1:0-35268 GCF_001813175.1 Corynebacterium sp. HMSC069E04
AACGCACTCTAAAACCGGAAGGGCCGCTTTTGCCCACGGCGGAGGAGACCGGAGAACACCACTGTGCCATCTACGGACTGATCGCCGGGATGGCGGTCATGGCCGTCTCCCTCGCGCTGTTTATCTAAGGTCTATTTCACGCGCTCGGCGGTGGCCTTGACCGCCATGATGATGGTGACGATAACGGCGCCCAGAATAAAGCCGCACAACATCGACAAGCCGGTGTCCGCCAACCAGGCGAGGGCACCGTTGTTGATGCTCTCGGTCACGTGGTGGATAAAGCCATAAGGCTGTTCGGCGCCGAATTCGCTCAGACCCTTGACCACGATGTGGCCGCCGACCCACAGCATGGCGGCGGTGCCGATGATGCCGATGATCTTGAGCACGATAGGCATTCCCTTGACCAGCGCGGTACCCAGGGCGGAGTCACCATCGTGGCGCTTGAGCAGGGCGACGCCGATGTCATCCATCTTGACTAGCAGCCCGACGGCGCCATAGACGCCCAATGTGAGGAGGACACCAACGGTGACCAAGGCGCCGAGGCGCAGCCAGAAGGGCTGATCAATGACCTCGTTGAGGGAAATCACCATAATTTCGGCGGAGAGGATGAGGTCGGTGGTGATAGCGGATTTCACCAGGGAGTCTTCGGCGTCGGGCCCTCTTTCTTCGGCGGGCTTATCGTCTTTTTCCCCGCGGTGGAAAACAGAGTGGAAAATCTTTTCTGCGCCCTCGAAGCACAGGTAAGCACCACCGCACATGAGGATAGGGGTGAGCGCCCACGGCGCGATCCACGAAAGGATGAGCGCAATCGGCAGGATGATGACGAGCTTGTTGATGAGTGAGCCCTTGGTGATGCGCCAAATCATGGGCAGCTCACGCTGCGGCTTGACGCCCTGGACATATTGGGGCGTGACAGCGGCGTCGTCGACAACGACCCCGGCGGCTTTCACCGAAGTCTTTCCGGCCAATGCTGCCACGTCGTCGACGCTGGAGGCAGCGGAGCGGGCGATCAGGGCGACGTCGTCAAGCAGGGCAAAGAGACCACCGGCCATGGCTCACATCCTTTTAAGGTGGGGGAGAAGTACTCACCCTAGGTTACTCGGCAGGAACGAGCTCCACATTTTCTGCCCAAGTAAGGTCCATTCCCAGCGTGTGCAACCAATTCATGGCGTCATCGCCGTAGCGCGTGATGCCTTCGACGGCGGTCAGGGTCCGCTCCATGGCGCGCTCGGCCTCCTCGGCACTGATGAGGCCGTTGGAGGTGGCGGCGGCTAGCTCGTCAATATCGAGTACATCGACTGGCTCGCCAGAGGTGGAGACCAAGTCGACGTAGAGATCGCGGGTGGTCCACACGTCCCCGTCAATATCGATATCGGCAACGTCGATGTAGAAGTCCTGGTGCACATCGATGCCCTTGCGGAAGTGGAAGATGTTGGCGCGCAAGCCAAGGTCCGGCAGCAGCCAAGACTCGAGGTAGCCGAAGCGCGGGTGATTAGCGCCGCGGGCCATGTAGAGGCCAAAGTCGGTGACCCGGTAGGTGTCTACCTCGCGCTCGAAACCTTTCGGGTCGACGTTGATGTTGTCGGTGGTATTAAAGGTTTCTTGCTTGACTGGGTGCAGGTCTGTGCTCATTAGTTCACCTCGAGGTAAGCCGCGGTAGGTGGGAAGGAACACGAGGATTCAGCAGTGTTGACCGCGCCGGAAAGGACCGCCACGACGGTACCCTTGCCAGTCGTGGCACGGCCCGAGACCGTGGTTGGCCCATCGGTGTTGATGCCATTGTTGAACAGGGGAGTGGTGCCAAACTGGAAGGTGTCCAGGTTGAACCACTGAACGCGCATGGCGCCCTGCTCTTCAGCGGCGGTCGGGGTGCCCAGCGCGGTGAAGAGGAAGACTGCTTCGCCTTCACCGGCACCTGGGGCCGGCATATCGGTCGGGCCAGGCACGGCGATGGCGGAGCCCACCGAATCGCCCTGCCCGCCGATGCACTGCGCGGAGACCGTGGGCCAGTAGAACTGGCGGAAGCCGGGGTTATTTCCCTCCGGCATGGCAACGCCGCCTTCGCCGCCTTCACCGGCGGTGAAATTAAGGGCGGTGAGGATGGCGCTGCGGGCCTCCTGCGGGATCCATGGCTGTGCCGCGAAAGCACGAACGCGCTCCTGCGTCTCCGGGGTGGGACGGCCGAGGCTGTCCAACGGGTTGCTGCTCTGTGGGATATTCACGAGCGAGGAGAGGTCGGGGGCGCCGGCGTTTGCGGGCGTGATGCTGAGTAGGCCCATCATCACGGCAGCAGTGAGTCCGGCGACGCCACGACGGGCGGAGCGGGAAGAGTGCTGTTCGGAAAAGGCCATGGAAAATCCTTGTGTGTGGGTGGGGGCGTGACGGCAGAAACTAAATCACATGCGTCACAATAGTATCTGCTGCCACAATATTCACTTTTTTGATGTAGTCAACTCTTAATAGAGGACTACTGTGCGGTATGTCGGGTGTTGATATCAATTCGTTACATCCCGCAGCGCTCTGCGGGATCCTGCGCGATGCTGCACATCAAAGAGCTAGAGAGTATATTTAAGGGCCGTTCACATCGCTAACGCATCATGCTTTAAGGAGCACCCCACACGTGAGTAATACTGAGTTCCGTAACGTAGCCATCGTCGCGCACGTTGACCACGGTAAAACCACCCTCGTCAACGGCATGCTGGAGCAGTCCGGCGCTTTCGGCGACCATGGCGAACACTCGGATCGCGTCATGGACTCCAATGATCAGGAGCGCGAGCGCGGCATCACCATTCTGGCGAAGAACACCGCCATCCACCGCAAGGGCCTGGGCAAGGACGGCGGGGATCTCATCATCAACGTCATCGACACCCCGGGCCACGCCGACTTCGGCGGCGAGGTGGAGCGCGGTATCTCGATGGTCGACGGCGTCGTGCTGCTTGTCGACGCCTCCGAAGGCCCCCTCCCACAGACCCGCTTCGTGCTTACCAAGGCGCTGGAGGCGAAGCTGCCGGTCATCATTTGCGTGAATAAGACCGACCGCCCGGATGCCCGAATCGATGAGGTCGTTACCGAGGCCCAGGACCTGCTGCTGGAAATCGCCGCCGGCCTGGAAGATGAGGAAGCAGCAGCTGCTGCCGAGGAACTGCTGGATCTGCCGGTCCTCTACACCTCCGGCCGTGAGGGCAAGGCCTCAACCGAAAACCCGGGCAATGGCAACGTCCCGAACGCTGATGATCTGCAGGCGCTTTTCGACGTCATCTATGACGTCCTCCCTGAGCCCTCCGCCAAGGTCGACGCCCCGCTGCAGGCGCACGTGACCAACCTGGACTCCGATGACTTCCTCGGCCGTATCGCCCTGCTGCGTATCTACTCAGGCACCATCAAGAAGGGCCAGCAGGTGGCCTGGATACATTATGACGAGGAAGGGGAGATGCACACCAAGACCGTCAAGGTGGCAGAGCTCCTGCGCACCGTCGGCTTCCAGCGCCAGCCGGACACAGAGGCTATCGCCGGTGACATCGTGGCCATCTCCGGTATCTCCGACATCATGATTGGTGACACCATCGCGGACGTCGAGCACCCAGAGCCGCTGCCGCGCATCAAGGTCGACGAGCCGGCTATTTCCATGACCATCGGCGTCAACACCTCCCCGATGGCAGGCCAGGGCGGCGGCGATAAGCTCACTGCCCGCATGGTCAAGGCTCGCTTGGACCAGGAGCTCATCGGTAACGTCTCCCTCAAGGTGCTGCCGACAGAGCGCCCGGATGCTTGGGAGGTTCAGGGCCGCGGCGAGATGGCCTTGTCCGTGCTCATCGAGAACATGCGCCGTGAGGGTTTCGAGTTGACCGTCGGCAAGCCGCAGGTGGTCACCCAGGTCATCGACGGAAAGACGATGGAGCCGTACGAGATGCTCACCATCGATTCCCCCTCCGAGCACCAGGGCGCTATTACCCAGTTGCTGGCCACCCGCAAGGGCCAAATGCAGTCCATGGATGTCCGCGAGGGCGACTGGGTCCGCATGGTTTTCCGCGTCCCCGCCCGCGGCCTTATCGGCTTCCGCACTCAGTTCATGACGGAGACTCGCGGCTCTGGTATCGCCAACTCCATCTCCGATGGTCTCGATGTTTGGGCTGGCGATATCAAGGCACGCCCGACGGGCTCGCTGGTGGCCGACCGTTCCGGCCAGATCACCGCCTACGCTCTGCAGCAGTTGGCGGACCGTGGTGACTTCTTCGTGGAGCCGGGCATGGAGGCCTACGAAGGCATGGTTGTCGGCGCCAATAACCGTGATGAGGATATGGATATCAACATCACCAAGGAAAAGAAGCTGACCAACATGCGCTCCGCTACCGCGGATGCCACCGTCACCCTCGCCAAGGCTCGGACCCTGTCCCTGGAAGAGGCGCTGGAGTTCTGTGGCACCGACGAGTGCGTCGAGGTCGGCCCGAACGTCCTGCGCGTGCGCAAGGTCGAGCTGTCCTCCACCGAACGCAAGCGTGCGGCCGCCCGCGCTAAGCAGCTCAACAAGTAACCACTGGGGATGCGTGGGGCGTCGTCAAGCGCCGCCCCAGGGTGGTAAAGAAGTACTTTCCGGAATTTGAGGTTGTGTGGAGTGGACCGTTTCCTGCCTCGGCTCGGCGTTATCCTCGCAGCCGCCCTGCTGACGGCCTGCCAGGCTAACCCTGGCCCGCCGCCGGTGGTGGACGAGGATGATCGCAGCGCCACTCCAACGAATTCCAGCACCACCGCCCCGCCACCTGAGGCAGCGCCCGAAGAGGACCTTCTGCCGAAGCGCAGCACCGTGGCCATCGGGGTTGACCCGCTGCGCGGCGGCCTCAACCCGCACCTCGTGGCAAATAATTCTGAGCTGGTCAACCAGATTGCGGAGCTAGTGCTGCCCTCTGCTTTCCACGGCACCGAGATGGACACGGATGTCCTGGAATCTGCCGAGGAGATCGAAGCCCCCGAAGGCGTTGCGATGCGTGTGCGCTATACCATCGCCGCGCCATCCCAATGGTCTGATGGCACGCCGATCAGTGGTTCCGACTTTAACTATTTGTGGTCCCAGATAACTCGCACCCCGGGGGCTAAGAATGTTTCTGGCTATCGGGCGATCTCGGCTGTGCGGACCTCCGGCAATGGGCGGGTGGTGACCGTGGACTTCGACCACCGCGTCGAAGACTGGCACAAACTTTTTGCCCATCTTTTGCCCTCCCACCTTCTAGAAGACAGGGATTTCGCCTCAGTGCTGGCCGACGGGATCCCCGCCTCTGCTGGGCGCTACCTCGTGGAAAGCATGGACCGCGGGCGAGGAATCATCACGCTTAATCGCAATGACCGTTTCTGGGGAGAAGATCCCGCGAACATCGACGTCATCCAGCTGCGCGCGGTTCGCGATACCGCGCAAGCGGTGAATATGTTGCGCTCGCGGCAGATCGGTTTTGCTGATTTCACCCCGCAACAGACCACCCTGGAGAGCCTGAGCCTGCTCAGCAATGTCAATACCGGTGTGGTGACACGGCAACGCCAGCTCCGCTTGGAAATGTCCGCTGCGGAGGGCGCTCTCAACGAGCAGCCCCAGCGCCGCGCATTGGCTTCGCTTCTCGATACCGACCAGATAGCCCGCTTGGCCACCGGCCGTGCCTCAGAGCTGGAGCCTGGGAACAACCCCTTTGACAGTAACGCGGAACTTGCCCCACTGCGGGAGCGGGCGGGACGCAAGCCCGTGCGCATCGGTGTGGATCCTCAAAATCCCACGGCCTTGGCGGCAGCCACCACCATTGTGGACGTGCTGCAAGCCAAGGCTATTGACGCGGAGGTCGTCACCGAACGCCTGACTACAATTACCTCGGATCTGCTTCCGGCGGGCAAGGTTGATGCCGTGGTGGCGTGGGATGAGAACGGCAGGGATGCGATAACCTTGGCCAATTACTTCGTGTGCGCAACGCCGACGCGCCCAGCGGCAACGCTGTCGGGATTCTGCCCAGAAAATTCCGCAGAGTCAGCCCTTGACATTCTTTCAGGCGAACTGGATTCCGAGGCCGCCGAAGAGCGGGTAGAGCACCTCAACAAGGAAGAAGTGCTCTTCATCCCGCTGCTCAATGAGGTGCGAGTCCACGCTTTGGGCAAGGGTATTGTTGGCCCCGGACAAAGCATTAAGGACTGGGATTCCGGTCTGATTAGCGCACCGCAGTGGAGGAAAGACGATGATTAAGGATCTCGCGGGCTACCGCGTCGTGGCTGTTCACGCTCACCCGGATGATGAGGTGCTCTTTACCGGCGGCACGCTGGCGGACTTGTCCGCGCGCGGCGCGCAGGTCACCGTGATTACCGCAACGCTGGGTGAGGAAGGCGAGATCATCGGCGAGCCTTACCAAGGCCTGGCAGAAACCGATCAGCTGGGAGGTTTCCGTGCTTGGGAGCTCAAGCACGCGCTCGACGCGTTAGGGGTCGAGGGCATTCAGCTGGGCGGATTTGGGCACTTCCGTGATTCCGGGATGGAAGGCTCGCCCGCTCACGAGAATCCGCGGGCCCTGGTGAACCGTGTGGACGACGCCGCAGATTTATTGCGTAGCCACCTTGCTGCGCTGCGACCACACGCGGTGTTGACTTATGGTCCAGACGGTGGCTACGGGCACCCCGACCATATCGCCGTGCACAAGGCCGTGCATGCGGCTGCTGCGCCTGAGCAGCGGATCTGGTGGGCCGTCTTCGAGCGCACCGCGCACTATCGCGGCCTCGAGGCTGTCACACCTCCCGAGGGCTGGAGCCTGCCGGACAAGGAGTACCTGGACAACTTCACCAACGCTGGCTGCGATATCACCTACGAGCTCACTGACGCGGCTCTCAGCGCCAAGCGTGCGGCGATGCTGGCCCACGCCACGCAGATCTGGCTTGCCGACGGCTCCCTCACCACCGTCAACCCGCACGCCGCCCAGGCAGGGCTCAAGGATCCCGCGGAGGTTCCCGCAGCCTATGCCTTGTCAAACTTGCTCACCATGCCTCTGCTGCGTCAAGAGTTCTACCAATTGGGGCAGGGTGAACCACAGGATTCATTGCTGGGGGAGAAATGAACGAGCGCGCCATTCGCACTGATTTCTCCCGCGGCGAGCAGGTAGGGGGCCTAGTGTGGCTCGTCTTAGGCGCACTCTGCTCGCTGACTCTCGAGGTGGTTTATCTCACTGCTCGTCTGCCGTGGCCCGGCGAGTCCGGGATGGCCTTTCCCATCACCATCCTCATTGCATTCTGGTTCAACGGAGTGTTGACTCGCACAGCCCGCCTGTGGAGTGAGAATCCCTACATCGCCGGTGTGCCCGGGCTGGCGTGGGTGGGAGGATTTCTCGCGTTCATGCTGGGAGCCGCCATCGGTGACGGTAGCCTGCTGCCCAATAATATTCTCAGCCTGCTGCTGTTCGCCGCGGGAATCGCGGGTAGCGTTTGGCCATTTTTCGCCTCGGAGTAGCATACTGTTAGTCGTAGAAAACCCGTGACACACAGGAGTTTAAACACCTTATGACTTACACCATCGCGCAGCCTTGCGTCGACGTGATGGACCGCGGCTGCGTTGAAGAGTGCCCGGTCGACTGCATCTACGAGGGCAAGCGCATGCTCTACATCCACCCGGACGAGTGCGTGGACTGCGGCGCCTGCGAGCCGGCTTGCCCGGTGGAGGCCATCTTCTACGAGGATGATGTCCCGGATGAGTGGCTGGATTACAACGACGCCAACGCCGCCTTCTTCGATGACCTCGGCTCCCCGGGCGGTGCAGCTGCACTCGGCCCGCAGGACTTTGACGTGCCGATGATCTCTGCGCTCCCGCCCCAGAACCAGGAGTAGAACATGAGCCGCACGCCGCTTGGACACACACTCCCGGATTTTCCGTGGAACTCGCTCGCCGGCGCCAAGGAGAAGGCCCAGGCGCACCCAGACGGGATCGTTGACCTATCAGTTGGCAACCCCGTTGATCCGGTCGCCCCTGGCGTGCAGTTAGCACTGTCCGCAGCGGCCGAGGCTCCCGGTTACCCACAGACCCAGGGCACCCCGGAGCTGCGGGAGGCCATCGCGAAGGCGCTGCAGCGCCGCTACAACATGAATGTGGACGCGGTGCTGCCGGTCATCGGCACCAAGGAGGCTATCGCCTGGCTGCCCACTTTGCTGGGCATGCGTGGCGAGACCGTAGCTTTCCCGACGGTGGCCTATCCCACCTATGAAGTCGGTGCGCTCTTGGCCGGCGCCAAGCCCCTGCGTGCGGACGATGACTTCGAAGACGCCTCGCTGGTGTTCATCAACTCGCCGTCGAACCCGACGGGCAAGGTGTTGGGCGTCGAGAAGCTGCGTGAGATCGTCGCTTGGGCACGCGAGAACAATGCCATCGTGGCCTCAGATGAGTGCTACATGGGCTTGGGCTGGGATGATGAGAACCCGCCGGTGTCCATCCTGGATCCGCGCGTGACCGATGGGGACAATACGGGGCTTATCGCCATGCATTCGCTGTCCAAGAGCGCGAACATGGCGTCCTACCGCGCGGGCTTCTTCGCGGGCGATGCCAAGCTCATCGCGGAGCTATTGGAGCTGCGCAAGCACGCAGGGCTCATCGTGCCGGGCCCCATTCAGGCGGCCATGGTTGCCGCGCTTGACGACGACCCCTCCGAAGCCCTCCAGCGCCAGCGCTACGCCGCGCGCCGTGTAGAACTCATGCGCGCACTGACCGGCGCGGGCTTTAGAATCGAGCACTCCGAGGCTGGGCTCTACCTGTGGGCAACCCGTGGTGAGAACTGCCGCGAGACCGTTGATTGGCTGGCCGAGCGCGGCATCCTCGTGGCGCCGGGTGATTTCTACGGCCCAGCGGGCGAGCAGTACGTACGCATCGGCCTGAACGGCACCGATGAGCGGATTGCCGCAGCCGTCGCGCGCTTTGCTGAGTAGGTGGTCTTTCGCCCGCCGGCGCGGGAGGGGATTAGCCCGCGCAAGGTGATGCTCACCGGCATCGTGCCCGCCACTCCTACCTATTGGGCAGGTGAGGCGGGCGATTCCGCGTTTTCGCCTGGTACCCGCTTAGAACCTGGCACTGTGCTTCCCGGTCCAACGCTGGCGTGGTATCACCCTCCGGCGCCTGCCGAAGAACCTATTCCCTTTGGCTATCGCGTGGTGTATGAGGATGGGGACCTGATAGTCGTCGACAAGCCGCACTTTTTGCCCACGACGTCGAATGGGCGCATCGTGCGCGAGACCCTCCAGACCCGCCTGCGCGTGGACTATGGGGAGGACTCTATTGTGCCGCTGCATCGCTTGGACCGGTTGACGTCGGGGTTGGTGCTGTGTTCGCGTAATTCGCGCACGCGCGCTGCGTACCAGCAGCTTTTTCAGGAGCGGGCGGTGGTGAAGCATTATCGGGCTCGGGTGGCCGCGCCCTTCTCCTTCGACGGCACGGTGCGGCTGGGCATGCGGCGGGGGCGGGGCGAGCGCCAGGTCCGCGTGGATCCTTCCGGCACGCCTACAGTGACTCGGGTGCGCGTTCGGGGAACGGTTGCCGATGTCTGGCCGCTGACCGGGCACACCCACCAGATTCGCGTGGTGCTCAATCACCTGGGCCATCCGATCGTGGGGGATGATACCTATCCGGTGGATCGCGGGTTGTCCCTCTATGACTTTTCAACGCCGCTGCAGCTTTCCCACATTGCGATGAGCTTTAAGGACCCGCTTTCGGGCGAGAAGCGTGAGTTTAAGCTGTGAGATTGGGCGCTATTGCGGCGCGCATTTTAGTTTGCGCTGAGCGACGGACTAAACTTGTACGAAGTTTTATTCATCATAATTGAGCATTTTGTACGAAGGGCGTGTCCATGGCGGATCTGAGCTTTGCTCGCTTTGCCTCGAATCTCGGCCAGTTCATCAAGTTTGGTCTGGTCGGCGGCTCGGGCACGTTGGTCAACATTGCGACCTCGATTGTGGCTGCGAAATGCGGTTTGGCCTGGTTTGGCGCTACGCCGCATGACGCGATGTTCAATCTCTTCGGCACACAGTTCCACGTGCGTTGGTTCATGTTCTTTTCCACGATTGCCTTCCTCGTGGCGAATACCTGGAATTACCAGCTCAACCGCATGTGGACGTTCAAGTCCGTCAACAAGGTGTCCTGGCTACGTGGCTTTTTCCCGTTCCTCATCACGGGTATCGGCGCCTACCTGGTCACGCTCGCGGTGCAGTACCTGCTGATGAATCCGACCTCGCCGCTGCAGTTGCCGCCGCATATTTTCGATGACTCGACGGGCTTCCGCACGATGTACTACTGGGCCAATGCCATTTCTATCGTGGTAGCCATGCCCATCAATTTCATCTTCAATAAGCTGTGGACCTTCCGTTCGAAGCCCAAGGCACCGGTCGTGGTCCACGAGACCGCGCCGGCTTAATATCGGCCCTTCGCCCCGCCCTTCCGCCCTGCCTGCCCTTCCGCCAACCCGCTTGCCCTTCCGCAGTGCACCTGCCCCGCGCCTGCCCTTCGCGCTCACCAGCGTTGGCCGCCGGGGACTTTTACATGCTGCGGTGAGCGGGAAGGGGGGCGTCGGCAAGCAATGCTCCCTTCGCGCTCACCGGGAACCTGGCGTGGAGGCGTGCCATCGCGCTGGTGAGCGCTTAGGGATGGAAGCTGGAGGCCCGCCCTTCGCGCTCACCGGCGTCTAAAAGAATCGCTAGTTCCCGCACACGGTGAGCGTGAAGGGAGATGGCAGCGGAACCGGTGCCAGCGGCGCAGCAGGTACTAATGTTTCGGCAGGTGGGAGGATCATAGCTGCGGGTTAGTGCGGTAGTCGCCTGATTCTCCCTTTGCGCTCACCAGCGCCTGTAAAAACGAGAACCCGCCGTCCGCGGTGAGCGCGAAGGGCGGGAAGGGGATAGGCCGCGCAGTGCGGTCTAATCGTCGAGCTCGGCGTCGAGGCGGGCTTGGTCTCGACGGTGTTGATAGCGGCGGATGAAGGGTGCGAGGATGAGGACGGTGATAGCGCCAACTGCGGCGCCGGCTAGATAAGCGGAGGGAATGTGGCCGTCAGCTGGTGCATAGGCGTTGAATGCGGTACCCGCGATCATCGCGATTATCGGTATGAAGTAAATCGCCATCGCGGACCAATTACGGCCGACAAGCGGAGCGGCAACGCGTTTGCGCAGCCACGTAGTTCCGATGGTATTTCCTAAGACAGAAGGCACGATGACGAGGAAGCTCAGCATGCTCATCTGACCGGGGAGGACCCAGGCAAGGATGGCGGCGACAACGAACTCGAGGAACTGTGCAGGCGGCGCAGAGATGGCGTAGGCCTTGTAGAAAGTCTCGCGCTCGAATTCGTCGCGGGAAGCGCGGTCGATCTCGCGGAGCGTGTAGTTGGCAATGGCGTTAATCATGTTGTTCATCTCCAAAGACTTCTTCGACGGTTTTTCCTAGTTCGCGGCAGATGTCTAGCGCTAGGTAGACAGAGGGCGAGTAGTTGCCGCGTTCGATATTGGCGATAGTTTGGCGGGATACGCCGGCTCGTTCGGCGAGTTCGGCTTGGGACATCTCGAGCCAGCGCCGCCATTTGCGGACCATATTGTGATGCTCGGCCATGTGGCTTCCTTTACAGTATGTCGTGCTTGCGTGACCAAGTGTAAAGAATGCTTGTCATAAATTCAAGAGTTACATACACAAGTGCCATGTCCAATAGGGTTGCGTCACCACAGCCGGCAACGTCGGATTCCGTCCTTTGAGCTGCTCAAGCATGGTTTTGATGAGTAGAACGGCGTCGTCGAGGTGGTAGCGGATATCGTCAGCAGTAAAGCGCAAAACCGTATACCCATGAGCTACTGCTGCGTTCTGTTTCGAGCGATCTGCCTGAAACGCACGACTATGTTTGTGGTGCTCCCAGCCGTCGACCTCCACGATGAGTTTGCCAATCTTCAGGTCAAAGCGGTAGCCCGCAATGAGCGCGTTGTGCTCAGGAAAGATTCCGTCTGCGCTAAGGCCTCGACTGAGCTGGCGCTCCGGCACGCTGTCCGTACCGATGGGCGTGCGGCGTATCGTCTCTTTCAAACGCCGAGGGACCCGACGCATTCTCCGCCGGTCATTGTCCAAACGCTCAGGGCCAGTCTTGCCGCGATAATATTCTTCCAGCAGTTGTCTGCAGTTAGCGGCCATACGACGAGCTGCCCACAGCACCTGAACAACAGGCAGGCCATTCACCTTTGCAGTAGCCGCCAGGCGTGAATGTGTCACCCGAAAATTCTTGCCCTTGAGCGTGCGCGGACCTTCGGCTTCCAGTGGAAAGGTCAGCTTCCTCCCCAAGTGAATCTCCTGCGCGGTCTTGCCCGTGAAATGTATTCGACTGAGCCCGTGCGCCAGAGCCCGCGCCACAGCTAGCGGCGACCACTCGTCGCTATAAATCCCACGGTGCACGCGAAAGAGCGTCCCCGCGCGAAGCTTCCGCCTGATTGCCTCCTTGCTCAAGCCTTGCTCGCGAAGCTCCGCGGTCGTCCATGCCTTCATGAAGCTCAAGGTATGCAGTGCTTAACGACGTGTCGACGGTCAATTTCCCGCCTGTGGATAACTCAGCCCCGAGACGCTGATTTCGGCGGTAAAGGTTGTCGTGTCCGCAATTTAGGTAGTCTTACTTCCCTTAAAACCTCTTCGCGCTCACAGGCAGCCTTGGACAGGCTGCCCGATTGATGTCGGTGAGCGCGAAGGATCGGGAGGGGCATTGGATATGACGGCTTCGGGGCCGCGTACCCTTCGCGCTCACGAGGAGGCCTCGGCCGTTGTGCTAGCCATCGTTGGTGAGCGCGAAGGGGTGGAGCTGCGGTGTGAAGGCGCGTGCTTAGGGGATTATTCACGCGATATGCCCTTCGCGGCCACGGGGGAGCGGGGAAGCAGCGCGACGTCGTGCGCCGGTGAGCGCGAAGGGAAGGAGGGGCCGGTAGTGAGGCGCAGCGCGAGGGGGAGAGGGGCGGTGCGAAGGGTGTGGGCCGGCTAGCGGGCCTCGAGCTCCTCGGCCGTGGGCAGGGGCAGGCGAGACGTCGGGGCAATCCCGCGGGCCTTGGCGTTGATGACGCCGGCGATAGCCAGTACCACGAACATGGCGGCGGCGGAGAAGAGTTGGATGCGGGCGGAGGCGTCGCTAAGCATGAGCACCGCGATGGCCGCAAAGAGCGCCAGGGCGAACCACGTGAGATACGGGTAGGCCCACATACGCACCGGCAGTGGGTGGATGGCCTCGAGCTGGGGGCGCAGGCGCAACTGGCTCACCGCGATGAAGACCCACACGATGAGCAGCGAAGCACCAGCGGCGTTCAGCATGAAGGAGAGTAGCCATCCGGTATCCGCATAGTTGAGAACAACCATCACCGCGGAAAGAATGACAGACAGCGCGATGGCGGCGGTTGGCACGCCGCGGCGATCTGTTGCAGCGAAGAGCTTGGGTGCCTCACCGCGGGAGGCCAGCGAGTGCATCATGCGCGAAGAAGCGTAAATCTGCGCGTTGAAAGCAGAAAGCAGTGCGAGAACGATGACTACTTCCATGATGGCGGCCGCGCCTGGGATTCCCGCGCGGTCCAAGACCATGGTGAACGGCGACTCGGCGGCCGACTGCGCGGAGCCGAGCGAGGAATAGGGCAGGAGGAAGGTGATGACGAGGACAGAGCCCAGGTAGAACACCGAAATGCGGGTAATGGTAGTGCGCACGGCGTTGACGAGGGATTTCTCGGGATCCTCGGATTCCGCCGCAGCGATGGCGACGACCTCGATGCCACCGAAGGCGAAAGCTACGGCGAGCAGACCAGCGGCCACACCACCGAGACCGTTGGGCATGAAGCCATCGGTAAGGAAAACAGACGTGCCGATGAAGGTATGGCCGGGAAGCAGTCCGAAAATCAATAGTGCGCCGATAATGAGGAAAGCAATGATGACGGCAACCTTAATGAAGGCGAACCAGTACTCGAACTCGCCGAACAAGCGCACGCGCAAAAGGTTGATGGTTCCGAAGAGGGCCACGCAGATGGCAGCGGGGATCCAGGGCGGGCAGTTAAACCACGCGCCGATGAATCCGGCGGCGCCGGTGATTTCCGCGCCAAGGACAGCGACGGTGGCGAGCCAGTAAATCCAGCCCTGCGTAAAGCCTGCCCAGCGGCCGATGCCGTGCTCCGCGTATTCGGAAAAGGAGCCGGATGCGGGGATGACCGTGCCCATCTCACCGAGCATCTGCATGACTAGGATGGCAAGGAAACCAGCGATGAGGTAGGCCAAAAGGACCGCGGGGCCGGCGGCAGAAATGCCTACACCGGTGCCTAAGAAAAGGCCAGCACCAATGGTGGAGCCCAGCCCCATCATGGTCAGGTGGCGGACCTTCAAGCCGCTGCCGAGTGAGCGAGAGGAGGAATCGTTTTGAGCAGTCACCTTTAGCATTCTAGGCCGCGGCTGTCGGCGGTAGGGCATCGAGGGGTGCCCGTGGCGCAGGGACGTGGGCGAGGGAATGAATCTGGGATCACGAAAGGCCCCCGCAGAAACGGGGGCCTCAAGCAGCAGCGCTTAGTTCTTGTGCAGGTCCTCGTTGAGAGCCACAGCCTCAGACTTCCAATCGACGGCCTCGACGGCGCCGGTCACGGAGTTGCGGCGCAGCAGCACGCCGGAAACACCAGAGAACTTGGAACCCTTGATGGTGTCGCCCTCAGACAGGCCTAGGGCCGCCGCGATCTTGCCAAAGACGGCAATCTTGGTGCCGGCGGTGACGTAGAGGCCGGCTTCGACGACGGCGTCGTCGCCAAGCGAAATGCCCACGCCGGAGTTCGCGCCGAGCAGGCAGCGCTCACCGATGGAGATGACCTCCTTGCCGCCACCGGACAGGGTGCCCATGATGGAGGCGCCGCCGCCGATATCGGAGCCATCGCCCACGACGACGCCTGCGGAAATACGGCCCTCGACCATGGAGGCGCCCAGGGTGCCGGCGTTGAAGTTGACGAAGCCCTCGTGCATCACGGTCGTGCCCTCAGCCAAGTGGGCGCCTAGGCGAACGCGGTCCGCGTCACCAATGCGCACGCCGGAGGGGACAACGTAGTCCACCATGCGCGGGAACTTATCGACGGAGTAGACCACGACCGGGCCGCGGGAAGCGAGGCGGCCGCGGACCATCTGGAAATCGGCAACCGCGCAGGGGCCGTAGTTGGTCCACACGACGTTGGCCAGCTTGCCGAAGATCCCGTCTACGTTCAGGCCGTGAGGCTTGACTGCGCGGTGGGAGAGCAGGTGCAGGCGCAGGTAAGCGTCGTAGGTGTCGGCGGGAGCCTCGTCCAGGTCCTTGATAGAGGTCTCCACCGCGATGCGGGCGACGCCGCGCTCCTCGTCGGGGCCCACCAGGTCAGCGAACTGCTGCGGAACCTCCTCCAAGCGCTCGGTGCCGCTGGCTTCTACAGAGATATCGGTGTGAACTGCGGGGAACCAGACGTCCAGGACGGTGCCGTCGTGGGTAATGGTTGCCAGGCCGCGTGCGGATGCTGAAGTCATAGGCTCACACCCTAGCAGTTACGCGTCCGCCCCGCGCCTTGAGTTACCCGGGAGTAGGTGGAATATCACAACCAGGGCCACGGTCAGGATGAGGACGGCGAGGACTTGGTTGCGGGCGGAGGGATCGAAAAGCATGAGAATTGTAAGACCCACCAGCGCCAGGGCGGTGATCCATGGCAGCCACGGGAAGCACGGAACACGCAGCGTAGTGAGGTCTCCATTGGCCTTCATCTGAGGGTGCAGCTTGATGTAGGAAGCCACGATGAAGCACCAGATGATCAGCAAACAACCGCCCACCGCGTTGAAGAGGAAGGCCAGAAGCCCCGGCGGGTTCCAGTACTGCAGAGCTACCGATGCAAAGGCGAAGACGATGGAGAGCACCACCGCATAAATGGGGGAGCCGGACGCGTTGGTCTTCAAAAAGACGTGGTGCGCGCTGTGGTCCTTAGCCATGTCATAGACCAAGCGGGAGGTGGCGTAGATCTGCGCGTTGAAGGCGGAGAGCAGCGCCAGGGCAATGATCGCCTCCATGAATCCCGCGGCGAAGGGGATTTTCGCGGCCGCAAGGACCAACGTGAAGGGCGAGTCCGCGGCCACATCGGCGTCCTGGATAGAGCTGAAAGGCAAGGCCATGGTGATGACCAGGATGGAGCCGATGTAGAAGACCATGATGCGCACGATGATGGCGCGCACGGCAGTGGCCACGTTGTGTGCGGGGTCTTCGGACTCAGCTGCGGCAATGGTGACCAGTTCGATGCCACCGAATGCGAAAGCCACGGCGAGCAGGCCGGCAGCAAAGCCGGGGCCGCCATTGGGGAGGAAGTTCTCCGTAAAGTTGTGGCCCGCCACCGAGAGATCCATACCCGGCAGGATGCCCAGTGCCATGAGCACGCCGATGCCGAGGAAGGCCACGATGGTGGCAACCTTGATGATGGCGAACCAGAACTCGAATTCGCCGAAGCCGCCCACGGCGGCAAAGTTGACGATGGCGAAGAGAATTACGGCCACCAATGCTGGAATCCAGGGGTCTACCCCGAACCAGTTGGAGACGATTGCCGCGGCACCAGTAATCTCTGCGCCCATCACCATGACCAGCATGAACCAGTAAATCCAGCCCAGCGTGAACCGCGCCCACGGCCCGAAAGCCTGGCCCGCATAAGTGGAGAAAGCACCCAACGAAGGGCGGGCGGCGGCCATCTCACCGAGCATCCACATCACCAAGGCGATGAGCACACCAGCCACCGCATAGGAAATAAGGACGGAAGTGCCGGAGACCTGGATGCCCAGGCCGACGCCCAGGAAGAGGCCCGCGCCCACCGCGGAGCCGAGCCCCATCATGGTGAGGTGGCGGGTTTTGAGTTGAGTGGCCGCAGCCATAGGGAAATCACCTTCAACGCTGTTGATTGTTTGCAACGGGAAGTACTTTACGCAATGCACTAAGCAACCGGGGGCGCTAGCATGGCGGGTTGTGACTTTAAATCTCTTCTCCGATCCCATTGAGCTGACCAAGGCCTTGGTGGATATCCCCAGCCCTTCACACCACGAGCAAGCGATCGCCGATGCGGTCGAAGAGGCTCTGCGTGGTCTGGACCAGAGCAAAGTAGAGGTGGAACGCTACGGTAACACCGTCTGTGCCCGGACGAATCGGGGCTTTAAAAGCCGCGTGGTCCTCGCCGGCCACATCGATACCGTGCCCTTAGCCGATAACGTGCCCCACACCATGTCGGAGGACGGCAGCATCATGTATGGCTGCGGCACCGTTGACATGAAGTCCGGCATGGCTGTCTACCTCAACGCTTTTGCGCAGCTGTACAACTCCGATGAGCTCAAGCACGATCTCACGGTCATTGCCTATGAGGGCGAGGAGGTCGCCACCGAATTCAACGGTCTGGGCCACCTGCAAAAGGATCACCCGGAGTGGCTGCAGGGAGACCTAGCCCTGCTGGGTGAGCCTTCCGGCGCCATGATCGAAGCCGGCTGCCAGGGCACCATCCGCGTGCGCGTGACCGCCCACGGCACCCGCGCGCACTCGGCACGCGCCTGGCTCGGCTCCAATGCGGCGCATACCTTGGCACCGGTGATGCTCAACGTGGCCAACTACCAGCCGCGCGACGTCGAGATAGACGGCTGCGCCTACAAGGAAGGCCTCAACATCGTCCACCTCGAATCCGGCGTGGCCACCAATACCATCCCGGATGAGGCCTGGATGTTCGTCAACTTCCGTTTCGCCCCCGACCGCAGCTCCGAGGAGGCGCTGGCGCACCTGATGGAGGTCCTCGGCGAGCACGAGAACATCACCGTGGAGGTCGATGACATCGCGGGTGCGGCCTTGCCCGGTTTGGGCCAGCCGGCGGCACGCGCGCTTGTCGACGCCGTCGGCGGCAACGTCCGCGCCAAGTATGGTTGGACCGATGTGGCCCGTTTCTCCGAGATGGGGACCCCAGCCGTCAATTTCGGCGCCGGGGATCCGGGCTTTGCCCACAAGAAGGACGAGCAAGTACCCGTCGTTCAGATCACCGAAGTCTCGACCGCACTCTTGAATTACCTGAAGGGATAAGACCACTATGACGCCTGAGCAACTGCGCACTCTGCGCGGACCTCTTCTCGTGCGCACTGCTGGAGAGCAGTCCTCCACCTTTGACCAGCGCCTGCTGCAGTCCGGTGCGGATCATGAGTGGCAGCACGCCGATCCCTGGCGCGTCCTGCGCATTCAGGGCGAGTTCGTGGACGGCTTTGACGCGCTGGCCAAGCTGCCCAAGGCCGTGACCGTCTTCGGCTCTGCGCGCACCCCGGAGGATGATCCGAATTACCAGCTGGGCGTGGCTTTGGGCCGCCGCCTAGTAGAGGCCAAGTACGCCGTTATCACCGGCGGTGGCCCCGGCATCATGGAGGCGGCCAACCGCGGCGCGCATGAGGCCGGCGGGCTGTCTGTGGGCTTGGGCATCGAGCTGCCGCACGAACAGGGCCTGAACCCCTACGTGGATCTGGGTCTTAACTTCCGCTACTTCTTCGCCCGCAAGACCATGTTCCTCAAGTACTCCCAGGCCTTCATCTGCCTACCGGGTGGCATGGGCACCATGGATGAATTCTTCGAGGTCATGTGTATGGTCCAAACCGGCAAGGTGACCAACTATCCCATCGTGCTCATGGGCACCGAATATTGGTCCGGTCTGGTGGAGTGGATGAAGAAAACCTTGGCCGAGGGCGGGTTCATCAACCCTGAAGACCTTGATCTCTTCTTGATCACCGACGATATCGACGAAGCCGTCGCCCACATCTTGGCCGCGCACAAGGTGATGTCGGACAAGCGCTTGCGGGAGCAAGAAAACAAGTGACCCAAGCGCACAACCTCGCGCGGGTCATGGCGATTGTGAACCGCACACCCGACTCCTTCTACGACAAGGGCGCCACCTTCGAGCTCGACCCCGCCATCCAGCGCGCTGAGCAGGCGCTTGACGACGGCGCCTCCATCATCGACATCGGCGGAGTCAAGGCCGGCCCGGGTGAGCACGTCGACGCGGCCGAGGAGATCGAGCGCGTCGTGCCCACCATCGCGGAGCTGCACTGCCGCCGCCCGGAGGCGCTGATTTCCGTGGATACGTGGCGCGCTGAGGTAGCAGAAGCGGCTATCGCCGCCGGTGCTGGTCTGGTCAACGACACGTGGGCCGGCTGGGACCCTGAGCTCATCGAGGTGGCTGGCCACCACAAGGTGGGCTACGTGTGCTCGCACACCGGTGGCGTGACCCCACGCACCCGCCCGCATCGTGTGCACTTCGACGATGTGGTCGCCGATGTCATCACCGAGACCACGCGGCTAGCTGAGCGCGCCGCCGACCTCGGCTGTCCGGAGGAGTTGACGTTCATCGACCCGACACACGACTTTGGCAAAAACACATTCCACGGTTTGGAGTTGTTGCGGCGCATAGAGGAGATCGTGGCGACGGGCTGGCCGGTGCTCATGGCCTTGTCGAACAAGGACTTTGTGGGTGAGACCCTCGACCGCGCCGTGGACCAGCGCGTCGCGGGCACACTGGCGTCAACGGCATGGTCGGCGGCACGGGGCGTCGCGGCATTCCGGGTCCATGAGGTGGCCCCGACACTCGATGTCATTCGCATGACCGCCGCCATCCAGGGCCAGATGGCGCCCTTGGCGACGACCCGGGGGCTAGCCTAAGCCATGTCTGTCAGCGTTTCTGTAGTCATCCCTGCGCTTAATGAGGAGCGCACCGTCGCCCACGTGGTGCGCTCCTGCCTGGCTGACGATCCGTTAGAGGTCATCGTCGTCGATGCCGACTCCACCGATGGGACCGCGGCACAGGCAGCCGCGGCTGGGGCTCGGGTGTGCAATTGGCGCGACGTGGTGGAGGAGCCGCCGCAGCCTGGCAAGGGCGAGTCCTTGTGGCGCGGGGTGGCCGCGGCCCGGGGCGAGGTCGTCGTCTTCATCGATGCGGATTTAGAATCCGCCGCCCCCGGCATGGTGACCGCGCTAAGTGAGCCTTTTGTGGACCCCCACGTGCAGCTGGTCAAGGCGCGCTATACACGCAGCCTGAACGGTCAGCCCACAGGTGGCGGGCGGGTCACGGAGCTGAGCGCCAAGCCGCTTCTGCGCATGTTTTTCCCAGAGCTCGCGCACATTGATCAGCCTTTGGGCGGGGAGTATGCGATTCGCCGCGATGCGGCTGTGGGGTTGCCTTTCGTCGCGGGCTATGGGGTGGAAGCGGGGTTACTGATAGACGTCGCCAAGCGCCACGGCCCCCACGCCATCGCCGAAGTGGACCTGGGCACTCGCGCCCACCGCAACCGCCCGCTCCATGAGCTATCCCCGATGGCCGATGTAGTTTCGCGCACCATCCTCTCCCGCGCGGGCGTGGTTGGGCCCGTTGCCCAACGACCGCCGCTGCTGGGTAAGATTTAGCGCATGTTGTCCTGGATGCTGCTGTTCGTTGTCCTCATCGCTCTCGTGATCATTGGCACGTGGGCGTGGGGAAGCCTGGTGGGGCGGGGACCTGTTATGGAGGCCCCCGACAAGGCTGTGGACACCGACTATGAAAATCTGTGTGCCCTCGACGAGGGGCGTTTCGACGACCTGCGTTTCGACGTGGTCGCGCGCGGCTACCGTCAGGACCAGGTGGATGCCCTCCTAGCTGCGGTGGAGCGCCGTTTAAAGGCAGCGCCGGCGACAGCGTCTGACGCTTCTTCCGAACCTTCGGCTTAACCCTTTGACTCGTCCTTGGACGAGGCCTTGAGGGAGTTTGCGGGGAAGCCTGTGGGAACGAGCCTGCCGCCGTCGGCTGAAAAAGGGCTAGACTAGAGGGACGTACAAAACTCAGTCGAAGGAGACTCAATATGGCAGCGATGAAGCCCCGTACCACTGGTGGAGAGATGGAAGCGGTAGAGGAGTCCCGCAAGATTGTCATGCGCATTCCTTCTGACGGGGGTGGGCGCATTGTTATTGAGCTCAGCAAAGAAGAAGCAGCGGAGCTGGGTTCACTCCTCGTAGCAGTTTCTAGCTAGTCTAGGAGCATGCTTTCACATATCGTCGATATTCTGGCCGATCCCGCCGATGGCAGCGCCCTGCAGGGTGCGGATGATTTTTCCCGCCTCGTGTCGGAGACCGGCCATTCCTATGATGTGGCCAAGCAGGGCTACGTCACGCTGGCAGCCGGTGCCGGTTTGAAGCACCAAGGCGATGATGCCGCGATGGTCAACGCCCGCGAAACCTACCTGGCCATGGGACACTTTGCTCCCTTCGTGGAGGCAGTCACCGGTGCGGTGCAGGATTCTCTGGAGACCCAGGATGCGGCTGAACATGCGGCTGGCCTGAATGCGGACACCGCCCCTGCGCTCCTTGAGGTCGGCGCGGGTACGGGTTACTACCTCGCACACACCCTTGATTCGATTGAGGGCGCACGCGGCGTTGGCCTGGATATCTCTACGCACGCGGCTAAGCACCTGGCCAAGTCGCATGAGCGAGTTGGCGCCGTGGTTGCGGATGTATGGGAGCGCCTTCCGCTAAAGGATGATTCGATTCACGCCATTTCGGTGGTCTTTGCCCCGCGCAACCCGGCGGAGTTCCAGCGCGTTCTCGCACCGGGCGGGGAGGTCATCGTGCTGACTCCACAGGCGGGCCATCTGGACGAGCTGCGGGAGCCTCTGGGCATCCTCGGCGTGGAAGAAGGCAAGGTGGAACGCCTTTACGCGCAGGCGGAAGGTTTCTTGGAGCAGGCGGCCGACCCGGTCGATATTTCCTTCCCCATCGTCTTGGATAAGGCCTCCATCGCCGCACAGGTTGGTATGAGCCCGTCGGCGCGCCACATCAGTCCGGAAGAGCTGGCAGAGCGCATGGCCTCCTTGCCGCAGTCGCTGACCGTGACGGCTCACGCTCGCCTGGATCGCCTGCGCTCGGCCTAATTGCTGACGCTCCTTTTTAGGGCCTTCCTTCGCTGCTTCTCTTCGAAACCACCCTTCGCGCTCACCGGCAGCGCCCGCGGTGGTTGTTTGATGTCCTCGGTGAGCGCGAAGGGGGCTTGCAGCTGCCCAGTCCGCCGTGGTCTCCCTTCGCGCTCACCGGGGATGAGCGTGGAGGAAGTTTATGGTCCGCGGTGAGCGCGAAGGGCGGGGTGAGGCCCGGCCTGGCTCGTTGTGGCTCTGATGTTGCGTGGTCTTGTCGGCGCTCGAAGGCATCTGCATAGACCTCCGCCTCAATCTCCTTTCGCGCTCACCGGCAGCGCCCGCGGTGGTTGTTTGATGTCCTCGGTGAGCGCGAAGGGTAGGGGGCGCATTAAAAAGAGGACCGAGACAACTCGGTCCTCCTCCTATATGCCGTCTCGCAGTCGATGCGATTAGGAGCGCTTGGTACCCTTGCGGCTCCACGATTGCTCAATGACAGCTTCGCCATCGGTGCTGACCTCGATGGCGGAGCAACCACCATCGAAGTAGACACGGGAGCTCATGGCCACCAAACCGCCGTCGACGAAGACCTCAACGCTGGCACCATCCTGAATGACGGTGAGGGTATCCGAATCCCCCTCAGCCAGCGGCGCTACCGCAGGAGCGGAGTCCTTGAAGTAGTTATCGAAGGCCTTGGACATGGAGCGGTCCAGACTGATTTCTTCACCAGTATGGCGAATGACCGCAGCGGTATCGCCAGAGCCGTCCTTCAGCGTCACGGTCACGCTCGAACCCGTAGGTACTTCGAGGACGCCCGTCCAAGACTGTGCGTAATCCGAAAGCTTTACAGCATCCGGCAGCCCCTCCGCCGGGGTTTGGAACAGCACGCCGCCCTGTAGCGTCACCGCGCGCGGCAGGGACAAGCTATTAGCCCAGCCCTCAGCCTCCCACGTGGGGTGCTTGGTGGCATCATCGCCGCGGCCGTTGCCGTTGAGCAGACCGAGGATGACTGCGCGGTCGTAGCGGCAATCCTGCGGAATTGTTCCGGTCGTGGTGTTGGTGTTGCGCGGACGGGAGAAATCATGGCCAAAGTCCACGCGCTGGAAGCCCTTCGCCACGGTGAACACAGTGCCATCAAGGCGGCCCACGATATATCCGGAGACATCGCGGCCCTCGCGTTCCAAGGTCACGAAGAGAACGTCGTAAATTTCCCTATCCACCTCGTCGCGCAGGCGTACCAGACGCGGTGAAACCACCGGCGGGATGGGAGAGGTGGCCGGGACTTCGCCCTCCTTAAAGCCAGGATCACCATCGAAGCTCAAGGGGCCGAGGAGCGTCCAGGATTCGCCATTGGGGCTGTCCAGGATTACCGGTACTGGTGCGTCGGAATGCCCGGTCAGCGCCAGCATAAGCCAGCCATCGTGTCCCTCTTCGCGGTCTTCCTTAGCCCAGTCCGGGACCACGGAGGGCGAGCGGAAGCGGTCATAATTGGTGTGGGCGCCTACGGCTTCCCCGAAGCGGACAACGTCTGGGTCGAGCGCCGAAGGGTCATCTGACACGATGCATTCATCGGCGTAGTCGGTGTAGCGCGCCAAGCGCACGCTAGTGCCGACCGAGGTCACCGAAGTGAAATACAGGTTGAGAGCGTCCTTTCCTTCCGCCACGGATCCTGCACGCAGCGATAGCTCGCCGCCGACGGTGGCGAGGACGTCGTCGCACTCCAGCCACTCGAAGGCCGTTTCCTCAGAGGTGGAATGGCCCCAGCGCGCAGGCTGGCCGGCATCAGGACGGTACTGGTGGAACAGGTGCCAGGTATGACCGTCCCGAACGATTCCTGCGGGGGCCTCGAGGATCCCGCTATCGGGAACGAAGTGAAGTTCTGGGCGATGGTGCGTTTCTTTATGCGTCACGGCAGTCCTTCCTACATTAACGAGCGGTAAATGTCCACGGTCTGCTGCGCGATGGTAGCCCACGAGAAGTCCTCGATGGCGCGCTGGCGGCCGGCGGAACCGAAGCGTAATGCCAGCTCTTTATCGGCGGCGACACGGTTCACAGCGGCAGCCAGATCAGCTTCAAAGGTGGCTTCGTCATTTACGTCATAGTTGACCAGAACGCCGGTTTCGCCGTCCACGACGACCTCAGGGATGCCACCCACATTGGAGGCCACAACCGCGGTGCCACAGGCCATTGCCTCAAGGTTGACAATCCCCAGCGGCTCATAAATAGAGGGGCACACGAAAACGTCCGCACCGGAGTAGACCTGCTTGATCTGCTCGCGCGAGAGCATGTCCTTGACCCAGTACACGCCGTCACGTTGCGCGCTCAGTTCCTCCACGAGGGCTTCGGTCTCTGCCGCAATCTCCGGTGTGTCCGGCGCGCCAGCACACAGCACAAGCTGAATGTCTGCATCAAAGCTCTGGGCAGCCTTGAGCAGGTGCTTGACGCCTTTCTGCCGAGTAATCCGGCCCACGAAGGCAACGATGGGACGCTGCTTGTCGACGCCCAGCTCATCCAGCACCGTGGATTCACCCGGCTGCCAGACCTGAGTATCAATGCCGTTAAGGACTACATGGACCTTGTCGGCGTCGATGCGGGGGTAGGCATCCAAGATGGAATCTTTCATCCCGGCCGACACGGCGATGACGGCATCGGCATATTCCATAGCGTTCTTCTCGGACCACGAGGAGATCTCATAGCCACCACCGAGTTGCTCGCGCTTCCATGGGCGGTGCGGTTCGAGCGAGTGCGCGGTGACCACGTGGGGGATGCCGTATAGGCGGCCGGCAAGGTGGCCACCTAGACCGGTGTACCAGGTATGGGAGTGAGCCACATCGATATCAGAAGCGGCATTGGCCATACGCAGACCCGTGGAAAGCGTCTGCACGGCGGCATTGGCCTCCTTCAACGCAGGATCAATGCCATGTACAAAGACGTCCTTCTCATCGCGTTCAGAACCCATGCAGTGCACAGAGACATCAATAATCTCGCGCATGAAGCGCGTGAGCTCTGCGACGTGGACGCCCGCTCCGCCATAAATCTCTGGCGGATACTCCTTAGAAAATATTCCGGCTCTCATACTCGCCAGAATACGGATTATCCACAGCTCGCGCTAAACCTTGATGGACAGGTCGGTGCGGTGGTTCGTCGGAAAGCAGCGGGCGAGGTGTGAGGTGGACAATGGGGGGGTAGAAACAAACGCACTTCTTCTGCGCGATCCAGAAAACGTCTATAAATTGGGTGGTGTGAGAAGCCTTCCTAATGTCCTTGCTATTGTCCTTGCCGGCGGCGAGGGAAAGCGCCTCTTTCCGCTGACGGAAGACCGCGCTAAGCCCGCCGTTCCTTTCGGTGGTTCCTATCGCCTGATCGACTTCGTGCTGTCGAACCTTGTCAACGCCGGATTCCTCAAAATTGCTGTGCTGACCCAGTACAAGTCCCACTCTCTGGACCGCCACATCTCCCAAGCGTGGAACCTGTCTGGTCCGACTCCGCAGTACATCGCTTCCGTGCCCGCTCAGCAGCGCCGCGGTAAGCGCTGGTACAACGGTTCGGCCGATGCGATCCTGCAGTCGCTGAACCTCATCTATGACGAGAAGCCGGATTATGTCATCGTCTTCGGTGCTGACCACGTCTACCGCATGGACCCAGCGCAGATGGTGGAGGAGCACATCGCGACTGGCCTGGACTGTTCGGTGGCGGGCATCCGCGTCCCGCGTTCTGAGGCTTCTGCCTTTGGCTGCATTCAGGCGGATGGGATGGGTACGATTACGGAGTTCGTCGAGAAGCCTGCCAATCCTCCGGCGACCCCGGACGACCCGAACATGACCTACGCCTCCATGGGCAACTACGTTTTTACCACGCAGGCGCTTATCGACGCTTTGCTGGAAGACGAAAAGGATGAGGACTCCGCACATGACATGGGCGGCAACATCATTCCTTATTTTGTGGAGCGTGGGCAGGCGCATGTTTATGACTTCATGGCCAATGAGGTGCCCGGTGCCACGGAGCGTGACCATGGCTATTGGCGTGACGTTGGCACCATCGACTCCTTCTATGAGGCACACATGGACATGATTTCGGTGCACCCGATTTTCAACCTGTACAACCGTTCGTGGCCCATTCACTCCACGGATGATTCCAACTTCCCGCCGGCGAAGTTCGTGCAGAACGGTATTGCGCAGTCTTCGATGGTGGCTCCGGGCTGCATCGTCTCCGGTGGTACGGTGCGCAACTCCGTGTTGGCTTCAGACGTGCACGTGGCGGATGGCGCGACGGTGGAAGGCTCCGTCATCCTGCCAGGCGTGCGCATTGGCCGGGGCGCGGTAGTTCGTCATGCCATCTTGGATAAGAACGTGGTGGTCAGCGACGGGGCCATCATTGGTGTTGACCGCGAGCGCGATGAGGAGCGATTCAAGGTGTCTGAGGGCGGCGTGGTTGTCGTGGGCAAGAACGTAAAGGTCTAAGCCGCGAGACAGCGCAGCGCCTTAAGCGGGCGTGTGGGTGGATTGAAGTCCACTCCACGTCCGCCTTTCGTGGTTTTGGTGGCGCCGACGAGTCTCGGAATGCTTCAGGAGCCTGCGCAACAACGCCCTGCAACACCGCACCTTTCAGTACACTCCCTTCGCGCTCACCGAGAGCGCGCAGCCCGTCTAGCGAAGCCCCCACGGTGAGCGCGAAGGGTGGGGGGAACGGAGAAGGAATAAAAAGTCGGCGCAAAAAGGACACCGACGACACAGGGCGGGGTTTAGCTCGGAGACGTATCAGTGGCTAAACCAACGGTGCCCTAGATGACGAAAATCTCCGTGCCGATCGAAAAACGGGCGATGGTTTTGGCAGATCGGGCAGTTTCAGAAGGCGACTACAGCTTGGTGATGAGTGTTAGGCCCGCCCCATACGGCAGGCGAGTGACGGCAGCACCCTCGAGAGAGCGAGCGTATTCGTCGGCCTCGCGGGCGGCGGCGGTGTCGCGGTCGGTGCGGGAGGGGTCGGCGACGGTGCCGTCGAGAAGCGCATTGGCCAACACCAAGGTGCCGTGCTGATGCAGTAGAGGCCAAGCGGCCTTGAGCAGCGCGGGCATATCGAGCGCTGGGACCTCGGCGTAAATCACCTGGTAGGTGTCATTGGCTAGGCGGCCCATGATGTCGAGGGGACGTGAGGGCAAGAAGCGCCCACGGCTAGGGGAGTAGCCGGCCTCGCGGAAAGTTCTCTTGGCGCTGGCCTGGTGCTCGGCTTCCGGGTCAATGCAGGTAAGGATTCCGTTCTCCGGCATGCCGGCGAGCAAGTAGAGGCCCACGACGGATGCTGCGGGAGTGATCGCTACCGCTTGCGGGCGGGAGGTGGTGCCGGATGAAGCCGCCGCGAGCGTGCTGAGCAGCTGGCCGGTGGCTTCATCCGGGGCCGGCAGGCCGTACTCCTCCGCATGGGCGCGGGCGCCGGCGAGCACCTCGGAGACCTCGCTGGTGGATTCGATATAGGTACGCATTGCGTCATAAGCCGTAGTAGTCACAAAGAAAACCATAGTGAAATCGCCTCAGCTGCGTGCCGAGAATCGCCCGCAACTCTCCTCAGCTGTGACGCAAGAAGCGCATGTAAGAGGTGTGACGGATTCACAGGCTGCTCACAGGGCCGTGGCTGGAGTTTCGACGCGCACTATAGAAAGATATTCGCCATGACCACACAGCAGCGCGAGTTTGAGCACGCTCACCGTTCCACCGATTCCTCTGCCACTGGCAGCCATGCTGTCAGTGCTGAAGTTGAGGAGTTGACCGGAACCGCTGCATTCGACGCCGGCCAGGCCGAGATGCCTTCGTGGAGTGAGCTCGTGGCTGAGCACGCCGATGATGTCTATCGCTTGGCGTATCGCCTGTCTGGTAACCAGCACGATGCCGAAGACCTCACGCAGGAAACCTTCATGCGTGTCTTCCGCTCCTTGGATAAGTACCAAGCAGGAACCTTTGGGGGCTGGCTGCACCGGATTACCACCAATCTCTTTTTGGATATGGTCCGCCACCGCTCCAAGATCCGCATGGAGGCGCTGCCGGAGGATTATGAGCGTGTCCCAGGTACAGATATGACCCCGGAGCAGGCCTATACGGTGGCCAACCTGGATCCGGCGTTGCAGTCAGCCCTGGATAACCTGGCGCCGGACTTCCGTGTGGCGGTGGTTCTCTGTGATGTCGTGGGTATGAGCTACGACGAAATCGCTGAAACCCTCGGCGTGAAGATGGGTACTGTGCGTTCGCGCATCCACCGCGGCCGCTCCCAGCTGCGTGCCGCGCTGGAAAAGGAAGCCCAGACAAACGCAGACACGCGCAGCCTGCTGCGTACCCGCTAGACTGGGCAGCGTTTGAATCTTAGAGGGCTAGACTCCCGCAGCTAAGCACTAGGCCACTGCACAAGAGCATGCACTGAGGTGAGGTGACGTTGAGGTGAAAGCAGAAGGACATAGCAGCGACGGGCATTCCCTGAGCCTGTCCGGGTTCTTCACCGAGGCCCAAGCCAAAGTCCGCGATAAGGCAAAGTCCCGCGCCCAGCGGGCAGATACTATCGGCCATTTAGGGCCCGAGGCGGTCGTCGCTTTTGTCGACGGCGAAATGCCGGCCAAATATGCCCACCGCGTACGCATCCACCTCGTGCACTGCCCGGAATGCCGGGCGGAGATTCACCACCAGCGCAACGCCGCCGAGTGGGTTCGTGAATGCAGTGTGGAATCCCATGTCAAGGCTCCTGATTCCCTGATGACAAAGCTCGCGGGTATCGCCCATCAGGGCATAGGGCCCGGGCCGGATGCGGAAGCTCCCGCGCACCAGCCACGCCAGGATTTCCTGGACAAGGTGGAGATGGTGGTGCGCGCCATCCGGCATAACCAGCGGGGCTAACAAGAGACCGAAGCCTCCCGCGCGCCCGTCGCCCAGTCACCACTAGCTAAGTAGTTAAGATAGTTTCGTGTTTTCCTCAATTGGTTGGGTAGAGATCCTTGTCATCGTGCTGCTGGGTCTGGTGATCATCGGTCCCGAGCGCCTGCCCGGCGTGATCATGGATGTCCGTGCGGCTATCTACGCGGCGCGCAAGGCCATTGCGAATGCCAAGGCGGAGCTCAACGGTGAGATGAGCGGGCTCGGCGCGGAGTTCGACGATCTCCGGGTGCCTTTGAGTCAGGCGGCGGAGTGGACGCGGATGGGACCGCGCGGGGTCATTACCAAGGCGCTTTTCGACGGCGACGACTCCGCCTGGGATGATTTCAACCCCAAGAAGATGGCGGAGGACATCAAGAAGAGCACCAGCCCGTATGAGCACGATGCGGATATGAATAACCAACCCGCGCACACGCAGCAGGGTCCGGCGCAGCCAGCGCCGCAGCAGACCCCTGGCCGGCCGACTTTTGATTATTCGGAGGTCTACCCGGACCTGAACGCCGGAGTACAACAGCCGACGGGGGAGAAGGCGACTAAAACGACACAGCCCCCGCGCGGTGGGAATGCGCCCACCGGCGAGGGCAGCTCCTCCTGGGAGGATGTCACCTAAAGGCTATTTAGCCTTTGCGGGTCACACCCAAGCCGAGCTTCTTACCCACGAGGGAATCGGAGCGCACCGCAATGGAATCCGCCACCTTGGTGATGGCTTGGGTAGCGGGGGAGTCGGGCGCGGAGATGACGATGGGGGTTCCGGCATCGCCAGCCGCGCGCAGGCTCGGATCGAGCGGGATGCTGGACAATAGGGGAACCTCGTGGCCCAGTAGGACGCTGAGGCGCTCGGCCACCACGCTGCCGCCGCCGGAGCCGAAGATGTCCATGGTGGATCCATCCGGCATGACCATCGCACCCATGTTCTCAATCACACCGGCCACGCGCTGGCGCGTTTGCTGGGAGATGGAACCGGCGCGCTCGGCCACCTCGGCGGCGGCCGCCTGCGGCGTGGTCACGATGAGGAGCTCCGCATTAGGGATGAGCTGGGCTACGGACAGGGCAACGTCACCAGTACCCGGTGGCAGGTCCAGCAGGAGCACGTCCAAGTCACCCCAGAAGACATCTGCGAGGAACTGCTGAAGTGCGCGGTGGAGCATCGGCCCGCGCCAGACCACGGGCGCGTTGCCCTCCACGAATTGGCCAATGGAAATGTGCTTGATGCCATGGGAGATGGGGGGAAGCAGCATTTCGTCGTCAAGCACTGTGGGGCCCGCCGTGGAACCCAGCAGGCTGGGCACGGAGTGGCCGTAGATATCGGCGTCTACGATGCCCACCTTGAGGCCCTTCTTGACCAGGGCCGCGGCCAGGTTCACCGTGACGGAAGACTTGCCCACGCCACCCTTGCCGGAGGCCACCGCAAAGACTCGGGTGGTGGATTCCGGCTTGGCAAAGGGGATCTCCGGTTCAGCTTGCCCGCCGCGCAGCTTTTGCTTGAGTTCTTTACGTTGCTCATCGCTCATCGGCGTCATGGAGATGCTGATGTCGCCGACACCGTCGAGCTCCGCCACGGCCGCACGGGTATTGGACTCGATGGTGCCCTTCATCGGGCAGCCGGCGATGGTGAGATAAAGCTCGATATCCACGTCCGAACCGTTAACAGTCACGGACTTCACCATGCCGAGCTCCGTGATGGGGCGGCCGATTTCTGGGTCATCGACGCGGGTGAGCGCGTCGCGAACGGAAGATTCAGTAATAGCGCTAGTCATAACGGGCATTAGTCTAGTCACGTGCTATCGGGGAGAGCCACCCCGCCGTCTGGCCAGCGGGGCGTGTAAAATTCAGCCAGATGCTGCGGCCCAGCGCTGCGGACTTTGGACCCTGAAGAACAGCGACATGTGTGCTCGACATGTCCGGTTGAATAGAAAGAATGCGCCTGATTCTGATGCCCCGCCTTATTGCACATTCCCGCACCTTCGCCCGCATTGTTGGGGTGGCCTTGGTGGGGGTTGTGGGGGCGTCGTTAAGCGCCTGCTCTGGGTATGAACCCAAGCCGGAACCGAACCCAGTGAACTCGGCGCCGATTACCATCATGATTGATCCGACTTCCCATGAGCAGCGCGTGCTGGCGGAGATCTACCGCCAGACCCTGCGCGATGAGGGACGCGCGGCTACCGTTTCTCAGAAGCCAATGCTGGTGCGCCAGGGAGGGGAACATGTCAGCGGGGTAAGCACTAATGGCAACTTTTTCGTCGGCTGCACGGGTGAATTCTTAAGCGTCTACAACCCGGAGGAAGCCCGCGCGGTTTCCAAGGACTACGTGGCTGCCAAGGAAGAAGGCACCAAGGACGTGGATTTTTTGGAGCGCACCCACATCGCTCTCATGGCCTCCTTGCCACCAGAGGTCTCCGTGGTGGAGCCAGCCGGTGCTGAAGGTTGCCCTAGCTCTAAGCTGGAGCTTCCACAGAATTACGTCGTGGTCTACCAGGATGGGCTATTCAACCGCGATGAGAAGCTGGAGATAGCCTCCTTCACCAAGTTCCTCACCGCGCAGGATCTTGATGAAGTCGTGCAGGAAGTGGAAGATTCTGAGGACTTTGAGGGGGCCGTGCGCGCCTGGATGGAGGCCAACCTCATGCAGAACCTCAACGAGGAAGGTGACTCCAATTCGTCCGGCGGGTCCGACTTGGTCCACGAGGAATCCTAGAAATACGACTGTAGGGGGGTGTTCCTAGCCACTTGGGGGTGGCGATACAGGACTGCATAAAACGGCGATGGGCACGCCCTGCTTGGCGACGTCTCCCCGCACCGCCCGCCTTCTACGTGCAGAAACCGGAGAGTATCTCACAGAGCTGGCAATTCTGGGAAATCTATACTTTCCATATAGTTGTGTTTATTATTAAAAATTGCAGGTAAAATCCCTTTTTTATTGCGACTTTATGTGTGGGAGGGTATTATTTCTAGGGTTCACCTGCCTTTTCCTGTCATCTCTCTAGGAAATCTGTGAGGAACTGTCCTGAGAGGTCTCCGCGGCTTTCGGGTTTCCGCACTGTGGGGGTGGAGCAGGGTACTGCATTTGAAAGGACCTAAAGAATGAATGCATCAAGGAACGGCGCCGCTCGGCGACGCTCTTCCCGTAAAGGAGTGGCAGCTCTTTCTGCTATTACACTCGCGCTCAGTGGGCTGAGCATCACCTCTTTTAACACGGTGATGCCCGAGGCCACCGCTGCGACGCTGAGCGGTGGCATCCGCGACAAGTCCGGCGCGGTAGAGCAGGACGCCCAGAAGGCCTCCGACCTGCCGGCCGGGTCGTGTGTTGTTGAAGAGAGCAACACCTCTAACCACAGCCAGGCTGGTTTCAGCTGGACCACCCAGGAGCCGGGTGCAGATAGCCCCTCGAAAACCTTGTGGGGTCTGAGCGTCTCCTTTGATAGCTCGAAGGACCGCACATTCGCCGATTGGTCCTTCACCAATGGCGGGAACCTTGGCAGTGTCTTGGGTACCGGCAATGTGCCTTCCATGGATGCCGGCCAGACCTTCCTTGGCAAGAGCGTCACGCACAAGGCTGACGAAAGCATCGTCATTGATGGTGCTCGCCAGCAACGAAACCTGAATCTCTACGCAGAACTGACCGATGACAAAGTCAAGCAGTTCGCTTCGGCCACTGCCGCCAATCCCGTGCGCTACGCCTGGCAGAGCAATTACACGAAGGACAATCCTTCGGGCCTGAAAGCTACGGAAGGTGACAGCTCGGAATTCAAAGCTGTTGTAAACCCGTGGCCGAGCGAGAACATCGAATGTAACCCGATTACGGTGTCGTGGGAGAACTGGGAGAAGCACGTCATCGTGCCTGGTGACGAAACCAAGGTCGGTACGATCAACGTCCCTCCCGTGCAGAACGACGCCAAGGACGACTCCATGTCCCGCATGGTCGTAGAGGCTTACGACGGCAACGGCAAGTTCATCGGCACCACCGACCCAGAAGCCTCCGGTGGTACGCAGAACCTGCGTATCGACGAAAAGACCGGTGACATCTACTTCACCTGGCCGGAGTACCGCGGTACTGACCTGGCGACCGACAAGAACGTCAACTTCTCCGTTCTGGCAAAGCCGCGTAGCGTCGAGCAGCTCCAGGCTGCCTCTGACAACAACACCTATGAAAAGGCAGGCAAGGCCTTCGACAGCTCCAACTCGCTGGATCGCTACAGCAAGGCGAACGTCATCGACTCCAAGGCGTTCTCGCTGGATGACACCGAGTACCACGCCCCGAAGTACGACAAGACGGACGCTGCGATCATCTCCGGCGTTGACAGCGAAACCGGCCCGCTCGCTACCGAGCCGCAGAAGGTCACCTTCACCCAGACCCCTGACCTGATCAAGGAACTGGCGAAGAAGAAGGAACAGAAGGGTTTCGAAGCTAAGGTCACCCTGGACGAGAAGTACGTCTACGAGGGCTGGACCGTCGACATCGACGATGACTACAACGTCACCGTCACCGCTCCGGAAGAGCCGAAGCCGGGTAGCTTTGCACGCCCTGTTGTTACGGTGGAGTACTCGAACGGTTCCACTGACAAGCTGGAACTGCTCGTGGTTGTTGATCCGAACAACACCCAGGTCACAGACCTCGTGCGCCCTGGCCTATCCAAGGGCAAGTTGAATGAGGACATTACCGCCCAGGTGGGCACCAAGTCCATCATGAAGGGCCACAAGCCGGTCCACCCGGCCAAGTTCGAGATTGATCAGTCCACTGTCCCTGAGGGATGGACCGTCACCGTCGATGACACCGGCAAGGTTACCGCGAAGGCAGATGACACCGTCACGCCGGGCAGCATCATTACCCCGAAGGTGAAGGCAACCTACCCGGACCAGACCACGGATGAGATCGAGACCCAGTTCCAGGCGATCGTGGACATCAAGATCCCGACGTACGACACCAAGACTGGTCAGCCGAACGCAAGCGTCAGCCTCACTCCCGAGATCCCGGAGCGTGGTCTGAGCGGCAACACGACCGATGAGGCCCCGACGCGCTACACCTTCGAGGATGGAACCAATGAAACCACCCTCACCAGCAAGGACGGCAAGACCTGGACTGTCTACGTAGACGAGAATACTGGTGAGATCACGACCACGATTCCGAAGGGTGCGCAGGAAGGCGACATCCTCAATGTTCCGGTCCAGGCTCACTACAGCGATGAAGGCAAGCAGAAGCCACAGACGGTTGTAGGCACTGTCGTCGTCATCAAGGGCGACATCGAGGCGAACTACAACGTTCAGACCACTGCTCCTGGTCAGGAAGTCAAGCACCAGGTTGAGGACACCCCTGACAACTCTACGTTCTCCTTCGGTAACAAGAATGGCAAGCCGGTTCTTACCCAGGAGGTTAACGGCTGGAAGTACTCCATTGACCCGAAGACCGGTGAAGTTTCCTCCACGCCGCCGGCCGATGCCAAGCCGGGTGACAAGAACACCGTCACGGTAACGGTTAACGCCCCGGGTGGTTTGACCACCCAGGCCCCGGTCACCACCGTGGTGAAGCTGACCAATAGCTGGGAATCTGAGCCGGTTGTTCCGTCGCAGACGGTCTACCCGGGTGGTACGGCGACCTCGCCGATTGGCGTCGAGAAGCCTGCAGACATCAACCTCGATGCGGACAAGCCGTTCACTATTGATCCGAAGGGCAAGGGCCTTGAGGCCACGGGTGAGAACAACGAGTTCGGCAACCCGACCTACAAGGTGAAGACGGCAAACGGCGACTGGATCGTTGGCCTGGATGACAAGGGCAACGTCATCTCCACCGCGCCGGAAACTGCGAAGCCGGGCGACAAGATCGACGTTCCAGTCATCGTGACCTATGAAGACGGCTCGAAGGACAACACCACCGCGACGGTCAACGTCATCGACGTCCCGAAGCGTGAGGTTCCGTTCGATGTTGAGTACAAGTACGACGACTCCATCCCTGCTGGCACCTACAAGGTTGAGACCGAGGGTGTGCCGGGCGCAGAGAAGATGAACAAGGACGGAACCTGGGAGCGCACCACGGAGCCGACGAACGAGGTCGTTGTCATCGGCACCAAGCCTGCCGAGAGTGCCAAGGACGTCAAGTGGACGTTCCCGATTCCGTACCCGACTGAGGTTCGCGAGAACCCAGAGCTCAAGCCTGGCGAGATGAAGGTTATCCAGGAAGGCGAGAACGGCGAGAAGACCTACACCGCTAAGTTCACCTCCAAGGGTTCTGAAGCTCAGGTTGCTGAGGAAGAAACCACCAAGGAACCGGTCACTCGCATCATCGAGGTCGGCCCGGGCATCCCTGATCAGGAGCTGACCAGCAAGAAGACCCAAGAGGTCCCGTTCGAGATCGAGTACGTTTACGACGACACCCTCGAGTCCGGCGAGCAGGTTGTCGACGAAGAGGGCGTTCCGGGTGAGCAGACCATTACCTCCACCCAGAAGATCAAGGACGGCAAGCCGGAC
>NZ_KV811679.1:35368-38130 GCF_001813175.1 Corynebacterium sp. HMSC069E04
TCAAGGACGGCAAGCCGGACGGCGAGCCGAGCATCAACATCGAGCAGACCAAGGCCCCGAAGAAGGCCAAGATCCGCATCGGTACCAAGACCACTGGTGAGAACACCGAGACCTATAAGGCTGAGGCGCCATACAAGGTCGTCGTTAAGTACGACCCGAACATGCCTGCCGGTGAGTCCAAGGTGACCACCAAGGGTGAGCCGGGTGAGAAGACGGTGACCATCAAGCGTGATATCACCAACTCCAAGCCGGGCGATCCGCAGATCACTGAAGAGATCACCAAGAAGCCGGTAGATGAGGTCATTACCGTCGGCACCAAGCCGTCTGAGGCTTCCGAAAAGGTTGAGTGGAAGGCTCAGGTCCCGTTCGACGTCGAGACTCGTCCGAACCCGGAACTGAAGCCGGGTGAGATCAAGGTCGTTCAGGAAGGTGTGCCGGGCGAGAAGACCTACACCGCTGACTTCTCTGCCAAGGGTGACCAGGCAACGGTCACGCCGGAGGAGAAGCAGACCAAGGCTCCGGTTAACCAGATCATCGAGTACGGTCCGGCGGCCGAGGACACCTCTGTGGTGACCAAGGTTGAGAAGCCGGTTCCGTTTGAGACCGAAATCATCTTCGATGACTCCCTCGAGGAGGGTGAGCAGGTCATCGATGAGCAGGGTGAGCTTGGTACCGAGGTTGTGACCTCTACCCAGAAGATCAAGGACGGCAAGCCGGACGGCGAGCCGACCGTGACCACTGAGCAGACCAAGGCCCCGAAGAACGCGAAGATCCGCGTTGGCACCAAGACCACCGGTGAGACCAAGAAGAACGTTGAGTCTGAGGTTCCGTTCGGTGTGAAGATCGAGTTCGATCCGAACATGCCTGCTGGTACGTCTGAGGTTGTCACCGAGGGCAAGCCTGGTAAGAAGACCACCACGGTGACCCAGAAGGTCACTAACTCCCAGCCGGATGGTGAGGCCACCGTTGAGGAGAAGGTCACCGAAGAGCCGGTTGACCAGGTGATCAAGGTCGGTACCAAGCCGTCGGAGACTTCCGAGAAGGTTGAGTGGAAGGCTCAGATTCCGTTCGAGGTTGAGACTCGTCCGAACCCGGAGCTGAAGCCGGGTGAGATCAAGGTTGTTCAGAAGGGTGTTCCGGGTGAGAAGACCTACACCGCTGATTTCACCGCCAAGGGCAATGACGCAACCGTCACGCCTGAGGAGAAGCAGACCAAGGACCCAGTCAGCGAGATCATCGAGTACGGTCCGGCCGCTGAGGACACCACTGTGGTGACCAAGGTTGAAAAGCCGGTTCCGTTCGAGACTGAGATCGTTTTCGATGACTCTCTTGAAGAGGGTCAGCAGAAGGTTGACCAACAGGGTGAGCTTGGCACTGAGGTTGTGACTTCTACTCAGAAGATCGTGGATGGCAAGCCGTCTGGTGATCCTGAGGTGAGCACTGAGCGAACCAAGGAGCCGACCAAGCAGATCATCCGCGTGGGTACCAAGACCACAGGTAAGAACACTGAGTCCATTGAGACTGAGGTTCCGTACGAGGTGAAGGTCGTCTACGACCCGAGCCTGAAGCCGGGCGAGTCCAAGGTCACTCAGGAAGGCAAGCCGGGCAAGAAGAAGGTGACGATCGACCGTGACATCGTCAACTCCAAGCCGGGCGACCCGGAGATTACTGAAGAGATCATCGAGAAGCCGGTTGAGAAGATTGTCGCTGTCGGCACCAAGCCGGCTGAGGCAACCAACAAGGCAACTTGGGTTGCGCCGCTGCCGTACGACACGATCGTGCGCGTGAACCCGGAGCTGAAGCCAGGTGAGATGAAGGTTGTCCAGAAGGGCGAATACGGCGAGAAGGAATTCACAGCCGACTTCACCGCGAAGGAGAACACCTCCACGGTGAACACCACCGAGCAGGTAACCAAGCAGCCGGTTGAGCAGATCATCGAGTACGGTCCGAAGATTGACGACAGCGAGGTAGTGACCAAGCTGGAGAAGTCTGTTCCGTTCGAGACTGAAATCGTCTTCGATCCGAATCTGAAGGCGGGCGAGCAGGTCGTCGATAAGCAGGGCGAGCTGGGTACTGAGGTCGTCACTTCCACTCAGAAGATCGTGGACGGTAAGCCTTCCGGCGAGCCGACCGTGACCACCGAGCGCACCAAGGAGCCGAGCAACGCGGTCATCCGTGTGGGTACCAAGACTGACCCTGTTTCCGACAAGGTCGAATGGACTGAGAAGACCCCGTACGATACCGAGATTCGCGTGAACCCGGACCTGCAGCCGGGTGAGACCAAGGTTGTCCAAGAAGGCACGCCTGGTGAGACCAAGCACACCGTCACGGTGACTGTTGATAACGGCGAGGTGAGCAAGGAGGAGTCTTCTGAGGAAATCAGCAAGCCTTCCCCGCGCATCATCGAGGTTGGTCCGGCTGAAAACCAGACTGAGCTGACGGATAAGCACACCGAGGAGATTCCGTACGAGACCATCATTGAGTACGACCCGAACCTCGAAGCGGGCAAGGTCGAAGAGGACCAGCCTGGTGTCAATGGTGAGAAGGAAGTTTCCAAGACTTGGAAGCTTGTAAACGGTGAGCCTGTGGGCGATCCGGAGACTACCGAGACGGTGACGAAGGATAAGCAGGACCGCAAGATCCGCGTTGGCACCAAGTGCAACTGCGATAAGCCGACGGGCCCAGACACTCCGGACAAGCCGGACAACCCGGACAAGCCGGACAACCCGGACGAGCCAGGCAACCCCGATGAGCCAGGCAAC
>NZ_KV811679.1:38230-60200 GCF_001813175.1 Corynebacterium sp. HMSC069E04
AGGCAACCCCGATGAGCCAGGCAACCCGGACGAGCCAGGCAAGCCAGACACTCCGGACAACCCCGACAAGCCAGGTACCTCGAGCATCCCGAACCTCAGCAGCCTGTGGCCGCTCATCCCGCTGGTGATTATCCCGCCGGCATTGGCCCACTTCTTTAAGCTTCCGCACCTTCCGGAGCTGCCGACGAAGCCGGCCAAGCCAGTTGAGCCGCTGAAGCCTGAGGAGCCGAAGGCACAAGAGGCACCGAGCGAGGAAGCACAGCCGACGTCCGAGCAGACCCAGAGTGCTCAGCCGAGCCAGGGCAGCGAGCCAAGCGCGACCACGAGCACCCCGGCCTCTTCCAAGAGCACCTCGTCTGGCAAGCTTGCCAACACCGGTGCTAACGTCCTGGGCCTCATTGGTGTGGCGCTGGCACTCATCGCTGGTGCAGCTCTGATTCTGCGTCCTAGCCGCCGCAAGGACTCCTAAACGCTAGGTGTCCGCAGGGGCCCTTCCGGCCCCACGGCAGTGGTTGAGTAGACCACGAGTAAACGCCCGAGCAATAGCTCGGGCGTTTCTTTTTGCTCAATTGCACTGCGGCAGTCGAAAAGCATTTTCGAAATTCGGGGTCATATCGAGTTAGGTCTGTCTGCTTTCGGCGTGAAGCACCACTCGACCCGAGGTGAGCAAGATTGGGGAGCTCGCTGTCCAGCTCAACGACTCTCTTAGTGCTGCCGTGGGTTCTGCCGCGATCGTCGGCAGCTGGGGCGCCATCGTGGTCGAACGCGCTGGTGCGTGCGAAGACCGCTTAGAGGTTTCGCCACAGCTTGATCTCATCGTGCAGTTCTGGCCAACATTTCGTGGAGTTTCTGAGAAGAGGTTCTTATGCGTGTCTCCCTTCGCGCTCACCGGGAGAGCTTGTGGTTGCTGTTTGAGGCTCACGGTGAGCGCGAAGGGCGATTAAGGGAGAACGGAGGGCGGGTAGCTGAGCGCGAGGGGCGGGTGGCTGAGCGCGCAGCGCGGCTTTTGTGGTCTGGTAGGGGAGGCACCCCGGGTTACACAAGCAAGAAAAGGCCCCGGCCACCGCACTCGCTGTGAGTTCGTGGTGGCCGGGGCCTTGCTCGGCGCTGGGCTGTGTGCCAGCGCCTTCGGCTTTAAGCGCCTTTAGACGTCGAAGGCTTCCTCGAGCAGGTTCTTCTGCTCAATCTGGTGGACCTTCGCGTTGCCGGTGGCAGTCGAGGACTGCGAGCGGCGGGAGACGCGGACCAGCTCCGGCATATCCGGGATGAGCTCACGCAGGTGCTCGTTGTAGAACGGCCACGGGCCCTGGTTGGCCGGCTCGTCCTGTACGAAGCGAATCTGCGTTGCGTTCGGGTAAGCCTCGAAAGCCTCACGCAGGCGATTGAACGGAATCGGGTGGAGCATCTCCACGCGCACGATGGCGATGTCATCGCGGCCATCGGTTTCCTTCTTCTTGGCCAGCTCCCAGTAGAGCTTGCCGGAAACCAGCATGATGGTCTTGACCTTGTCAGTATCGCCGACCTTCTTGCCGTTGATGTCTACGAAGTTCGGGTCGTTGATAACGGACTGGAACTTCTTGACCTCAGTGAAGTCCTCCACGGAGGAGGTTGCGGCCTTGTTGCGCAGCATGGACTTCGGGGTGAAGACCACCAGCGGGCGCTTCATCTCACCAAGAGCCTGGCGGCGCAGCAGGTGGAAGTGGTTAGCCGGGGTGGAAGGCTGAGCCACGGTCATGGAGCCCTCAGCGCACAGCTGCAGGAAGCGCTCAATGCGGGCGGAGGAGTGGTCCGGACCCTGGCCCTCGTAGCCGTGCGGCAGCAGAAGGATCAAGCTGGAGAGCTGGCCCCACTTGGCCTCACCGGAGGAGACATACTCATCGATGATGGTCTGCGCACCGTTGGCGAAGTCGCCGAACTGTGCCTCCCAGGCCACCACGGCATCCGGGTTACCCACGGTGTAGCCGTACTCATAGCCCATGCCGGCGTATTCGGTCAGGGCCGAGTTGTAGACCATGAACTTACCGCCATTGCCCTTGGACGAAGCCAGCTGAGCAATCGGGTTGTGCTCCTCACCCGTGCGCGGGTCGAAGGCCACCGCGTGGCGCTGGGTGAAGGTACCGCGGCGAGAATCCTCACCGGCCAGGCGCACGACCTTGCCGGAGTTAGCCAGGGAACCGAAGGCGATGAGCTCGCCCCAGCCCCAGTCGATGCCTCCCTCGCGCGAGGACTTCTGGCGCTCCTTGGCCACCTTGGCCACGCGCTTGTGGTACTCGAAGCCCTCCGGCGGGTTGCCGTAGGCATCACCAATCTCGGCGATCTCCTCAGCGGTAATGGAAGTGTCCAGACCGCGGGTCAGCTCCTGGGAGGAGGTGATACCAGTCTGCTCCTTCGGGCCAGCCTCTTGTGCCTTCTTGTGGTCAGCGAAGACGGACTCCATCTGGTCGTGGAAGTCACGCGCAGCTGCCTCTGCCTCTTCATCGGAGAGGTCACCGCGGCCGATGAGTTCCTCGGTGTAGCGCTCACGGACGGACTTGTGGTCATCGATGATGTCGTAGAGACGTGGCTGGGTCATGGACGGGTCATCGGCCTCGTTGTGGCCGCGCAGGCGGTAGCAAACGAGGTCAATGAAGACGTCCTTGCCAAAGCGGCGGCGGTACTCGGTGGCCAGCTTGCCCACCCAGACAACAGCCTCCGGGTTGTCGCCATTGACGTGGAAGACCGGGCAATCGAAGCCCTTGGCCAGGTCGGTGGCGTAGTGCGTGGAGCGACCGGAATCCGGGGTGGTGGTGAAACCAACCTGGTTGTTAACCACCACGTGGACGGTACCGCCGGTGGTGTAGCCGCGCAGCTGGGAAAGGTTGATGGTCTCCTGGACCACGCCCAGGCCGGTGAAGGATGCATCGCCGTGGAGCATGATCGGCACAACAGTGTGGCCCTCAGCACCCTTGTCCAGGATGTCCTGCTTGGCGCGTGCGATACCTTCCATGACCGGGTCGACGGCCTCGAGGTGAGACGGGTTAGCAGCCAGGGTGACCTTGATGTCCCCGTCACCGAACATCTGCAGGTGCTCGCCCTCTGCGCCCAGGTGGTACTTCACGTCACCGGAGCCGCCCATTTGGCCGCCCTTGTAGTTGCCGTCGAACTCACCGAAGATATCTGCCAGTGGCTTGCCCACGATGTTGAAAAGGACGTTGAGGCGGCCGCGGTGCGGCATGCCGATAACAACTTCGTCGAGGTCCTGGCCTGCTGCGGTGTCCACGATGGAATCCAGCAGGGCAATGAGGGACTCAGCGCCCTCCAAGGAGAAGCGCTTCTGGCCCACGTACTTGGTCTGCAGGAAGTTCTCAAAGGCCTCAGCGGCGTTGACCTTCTGCAGGATGTACTTCTGCTCAGAGTTAGTCGGCTTCGGCATGCCGGCCTCAATCTGCTCCTGCAGCCAGCCGCGCTCATCGCGGTCCAGGATGTGGGCGTACTCGGAGCCAACCTTGAGGGTGTAGGCGGAGCGCAGGCGGGTAACCACCTCGCGCAGCGTCATGGTCTCCTTGCCACCGAAACCGCCAACGTTGAAGGTGCGGTCCAGATCCCAGATGGTCAGGCCGTGGGTAGCCAGGTCGAGGTCGCGGTGATCCGGCCAGGGCAGGCCCGGCTGCTTCCAACCCAGCGGGTTGATGTCCGCGAGAAGGTGGCCACGGGAGCGGTAGGCCTCGATGTACTGCATGACGCGGGTGTTCTTGTCGACGCCCGTGTTCGGCACGTCGGCAGCCCAACGGAAGGGCTGGTAGGGAACTCCCATGGACTCGAAGAGCTCGTCCCAGAAGGCATCATCCAGGATGAGCTGGCCCACGGTACGCAGGAACTCACCGGACTCCGCGCCTTGAATAACGCGGTGGTCATAGGTGGAGGTCAGGGTAACCAGGCGGCCGACGCCGAGGTCTGCCAAGCGGTCGGCGGAGGTGCCAGCAAACTCTGCCGGGTAATCCATGGATCCCACACCGATGATGGAGCCGGAGCCCTTGGTCAGGCGGGCGATGGAGTGGCGGGTACCGATGCCACCCGGGTTGGTCAGGTTGATGGTGACGCCGGAGAAATCATCCATCGTCAGCTTGTTCTTGCGGGAGCGGTCAACGATGTCCTGGTAGGCATCGATGAACTCGGAGAAGGTCTTGTTCTCCGCTTCCTTGATGGCAGCGACGACGAGGGCGCGGGAGCCATCCTTCTGTGGAAGGTCAATAGCCAGGCCGAGGTTGATGTGCTCCGGCTGAACCACGGTGGGCTTGCCGTCCTGGATTTCGTAGCGCACGTTCATATCCGGGTGGATCTGAACGGCCTTCACCAGCGCGTAGCCCAGGATGTGGGTGAAGGAGATCTTGCCGCCGCGGGTGCGCTTGAGGTGATCGTTGATCATCGCGCGGTTTTCCCACATGAGCTTGACCGGGATGTCACGCACGGTGGTAGCGGTGGGGATCTCCAGGGACTCGTCCATGTTCTTGGCAATGGCCTTGAACATGCCCTTGAGTACGCGGGAGCCCGGCTCCGGTGCCTCCTTGATGCGGTCCAGCGGGGACTCGGACTTCTTCTCCGTCTTTTTCGCGTCCTTCTTGGATGCGGCGGAAGCCTTGGAATCGCTCGGTGCCTTAGCGCCTGGAACAGCGGAAGACTTCTCCTCAGCCTGGGTCTTCTTCGGCGCAGCCTGTGCCGCGTCCTTCTTCTTGGTGGGGGTGCTGGATTGAGCGTTCGCAGCCTTGGGCTGTGCGGCCGACTTCGGTGCTCCGTTGGCCTCAAAGTACTCGCGCCACTCCTTGTCTACGGAGTTCGGGTCCTTGGAGTACTGCTGAAACTGTTCGTCAATCAGCCACGCATTCGGGCCATAGATGCTCGAGTTGCTCACGGCAGATGCTCGCCTCTTTCTGTGCTTCTAAGTTTGTCTTTATTCGACTCTAGTAGGCCAATCCACGGGTGCGAAAGGCACCCCGAAAAGTGTCTCTCCTTATGATACGGCCCTTGTAAGTTTGCTCACTAACCTGAGCGGGTTTCGCCCCTTTTATTCCCCCTGCAGGGGGGAGAGTTGGGTGCCCGCATGGTTGATTACTTGGCGGCCCAATTTACGGTTGGCGGTTGTTCCCAGCACCGCGCCTACACCCATCGGCAGCAGTTTGGATACCCATGCCCACTTGAGCTTCTTGGTGGCCTGCTTCATGAAGAGCTTGGTCAGGCGGCCGTTGAGACCGCTGAGGGTAGGGCCGGAAAAACGCGAGAGGGTAGCAGCGGAGGTGACGCCCGACAGGGAGGTTGCATCACCCACAAAGGTATCGACCAACGCGCTGCCTTGGGAGCCGGTGAGCACCACCAAGACCAGCGCGCGGCGGCGCTCCTTATCCCGGATGTTGTCACCGCGCAGGTGCGCGGAGGCGAGAATGTACCAGGCGGCGGCTTCAAGGAAGACCAGGGATTCCGCGCCGATAGTGGCTGCGCCGGTGACCAGGCCGATGCCAGGGATAGCCGCGGAGGCGCCCGCGGCAGCACCGGTACCGGTGATGATGTTCATGAAATGCTTGTCGATGAGCTCTTGCAGCTCCGCAGGGCTGGCGTCGGGGTTGCGCTTCTTTAGGCCCTCGACATAGTTGATGATGACGGAGGACTGGACGGAGACGACTTTGTCGATGGCCGCCAGGAATCCCTTGGTGATGCGGTTGGCCTCATCCACCTCCAAGGTTCCCACAGCCTCTGCGGAGCTGGCCTGATCGACCGATGCATCCCGGCGACTAATGTCCTTGCCCTCTTTCTCCTTGTTAAAGACCTTGTCCAACATTGTCTCACCTAACTTTTTAACTAAATCTGATTGTGAATCTGAACTGTATGTTTACCACCGTATCGAAAAAGCTTTATCCAGCGCGCTAGCAGGGTGGCGCACTAGGGTATGAGGCATGAGCGAGTTTGAGCCTTTCCCTCCGCGTGAGGTCAGCGCGGCTGCGGCGCGCTTGCTTGCAGATTCCCTCCACGCCCGTGCCCTCGCAGCACAGGAGGCGGCACGCACCGCGCTTGCCGACGATCTCACGGTGCTCACCACCGGTGGCTGGGTACGAGGTTGCATCGAGGAAGAGTTACGCACGGACCGCCCGCTCAGCGCTCCTGTCCGCTCGTGGCGCGGTATCCCTTTTGGCGCAGATACCTCGGGCGCCAACCGTTTCATGGAGCCGCGGCCTGCCCCGGCGTGGGAAGGAATCCGGGATTGCCGTGAGTTCGGGCACGTGGCCCCGCAGCCGGTGTACTCCTGGACCGACCGCATCGAGGGTGCAGAGGATTGCTTGACCCTTGATGTCGTCCGGCCGCACGATACGGGTTCACCCGATACACCGTCGGGTTCTAAGGCAGGGGAGAAGTTGCCCGTCGTAGTGTATTTGCATGGCGGCAGTTTCATTGTGGGTTCCTCCCACATGCTGATGCTGCGCGGCTTCGAGTTCGCAGCCCAGATGGACGTTGTTTATGTTTCGGTGAATTTCCGCTTAGGTGCCTTGGGCTACCTCGACGTCCGCAGTCTTGGCGGTGAGGCCTGTGCCAACCCGGCTGTGGCGGATCAAGTCTTAGCGCTGGAATGGGTACGCGAAAATATCGCGGCCTTCGGCGGGGACCCAGAAAACGTGACTCTCATGGGTGAATCCGCCGGCGGCGCGGCCGTCCTCACTCTCATGGCGGTGCCGCGTGCAGAAGGGCTTTTTCACCGCGCGATTGCGCAGTCGCCGCCGATCGGCATGATTCATTCACGAGCGCAGTCAGTGTTTTGGGCCCGCGAGCTGGTTCACAAGATGGCCTTGCCGCGCGATACCACCGCCGATGATCTGCGCCGCGAGGACTTCGCGGACCTCGTGCGCTCTGGCCAGTCCATGATGTGGCGCGCGGGCGAGTTGCTGTACCTGAACTCCTGCTATGCGCCGACTGTCGACAGCGACCTCATCCCGCAACATCCCATCGAAGCCTTTGAGGACGGCAACCAACACCCGGTGCCGCTGCTGGTGGGAACCAACTCCGGTGAGGCCAGCTTTGGAAAATTCCTCTTCCAACGCCAGAGCGCCCGAGAGCGAGCGGCCCTCCGACTTCTTGCTTCCTTTGATCCGGAGAGCGCACCGGATGTCATCGCGGCCTACGGCGGTGCCGTCTCCCGCCGCGATTTCGGGGATCTGCTGACCGACGCCCTCTTTTGGGCTCCTACTGTCCGCGTGGCCTCCGACCACGCACGGCGTTATCCGACGTGGATGTACCGCTTCGACTTCGCGCCAGCGGCGCTGCGCTGGTTAGGCTTGGGTGCGATGCATTCGATGGAGCTATCCAACATCTTTGGCGATCCAGGGGCGTCGAGAGTGTCCTTCCTAAACAGCATTGCTAAGCCTTCCGAAATGGAGGACGTGACCGAGACCATGCAGGCGCAGTGGGGCGAGTTCATTCGGGGCGGAGCGCCTCTAGACAACTGGCCGCAATACCGCGCGCCGCAGCGCTCGACCATGGTTTTTGATGTGGAGCCGCGCGTGGAGGAGGCGCCGATGGAGGGGCGTCGCCAAGCATGGGAGGCCTATGACATGTTGGAGTGGGGTACTGGGCGCCCGGAGATTCTGAAGGAACTGGGATTCCTGCTCGATGAGGAGAGCTATTGACGGAGATCGCAGGTAAGATGTGTGGGGCCTTGGCAGCAGCCCGGGTGAGACTCCCACATGGACGGATGTTAACCACATGAGCTTTTTTGAAGATATCGCCTCTGCGCTGGACGGGGAGGGCATTGAGTCCCGCGTCAACGACGATGTGATGTTCGTGCCCATCACCTCCGATTTGGAAATCCAGTTTGTGGAAATTGACCCCATCCTGCCGGCGGCCAACGTCTACATTGCCGCGGCCGATGTGGATGAAGATGATGAAGACTTCGAGGCCGTTTTGGTGTCCGTGGCGTTTTCTGTGGACGATGCGGTTGAGGCCGTATCCCGCCACATTGCCACGGACCAGGTGGTGACGGTGCTGCGTGACCTGCTGGAGGGCACTGACGAGCGCATCGCCGAGCTGGAGTTTCTCCAGGATGAGTTCAACCCGAACCTAGTCGTGGCGGAAGTTGCCAACGACTCGGAGCTGCGCGTGCTCGTGGAAACCATCGACGGTGTCCCGAGCGCGATCGTGCGTTTCCTCTCCTTCGACTTCGATGAGGAAGAGCTCGACGAACTGGAGGATGAGGCGATCAGCAAGCTCTGGGAAATCGATACTCCGGAGGACATGAGTGAGGAAGAGCGCGTTGCCATCTTCGGCGATGCAGACGACGAAGACGGCGGGCTAGCCCCCATCATTGAGGTCCCGGCTGAGGCACTCGAACTGGGTACCTACACCGACTTCGACCGCCTCTTCGATGTGCTCAGCTTGGTCTCCGATCAAGCCTTAGATTGGGAAGCACAGCTAGTGAGCATCGATGACGATGACTTCGACGAGCCTGAGGTTTATGACATCTTCGGCGCCGATGATGAGGACGATGACGTTCTCTTCGAAGACGATGATGACGAAGACGATGATTACGACGAGGACGGAGCAGAGGACGCCGATAGCGACGGTGACTCCGAGGACTAAAAGCTCCCAGGGTAGGGTAGGTGCGTACTTTTCCCTACGTTAATGAGGAGCAACCAAAACACATGCCGGACAAGAAGGCATCGTGGAGCCAACGCCTGTGTGTTGGCTCCGCCCTAGTGTGTGCGGCTCTGGCTTGGGTCCTGTCGCTGAATTCGAACTACGGTAGCGGGGACTATGTTTTTGGCTCCGTCCTCTCCATCAGTGTGTGGTGCCTGACACTGCTCGGCGCCGTTCTTTTCCTTGCCGCACAGTGGCGTTCTTTAGGTCATCACGCATTGCTCAACCCGTTGCTGGCGGTGATAGTGAACCTTGTGCTGTCCTCGTTGATTTTTAACGTGAGCGTTCCCTTGTACTTGGACATGATGGGCACGGCATTCGTGGCAATTGTCTACGGACCCGTCTTGGGAATGGGCACGGCGCTTTTGACTGCGTGCTTGGCCAGCATCAACAACCCGCTGCTTTTGGTGTACCTACCGGTGGCCCTGGTGGTGGCCTACCTATTTGGTTGGCTGGCGCGCCGTGGTGCCTTTAAGCGCATGATGGTCATGATGCTCGCCGGCGCTGGTGTGGGAGTAGTTGCTGGGCTGTTGACCACGATGTGTACCTTGCTCTTGCCCGGTGAGTATGGACAAAGCGGACCCATCAAGCTCATGGCCCTGTGGGAGCTAATTTTGCATGACGGACGCCTGGCAGTTCTCTTGCAGAGTCTGAGCTCCGACGTGATTGATAAAACGTTCACGGTCCTCGTAGTCTGCGTAGCTATTCGCTTAGCGCCGCAGCCCATCCTCCGTCTTTATGACTATCCGGAGACGCGCCCATCCCGAGACCGCGTCTTAACGGAGGACAGGTTCACGCTTTCCCTCGATGAGGAACCACCCCGCAACCTCCTGGGCCGGATACAGCGCTACTTCTAAAAGCTCTCAGAGCTCTCGTAGCTGCGTGGCTCCACCCACTCGGGCCACACCCGCATTGGACAGGAGCCAAGAGAGTATTAGGCGGCTTGGCTGAAGCCTTCGAAGAGGGAAAGCGGTGAATGCACCGGGGTGTAGGTGCTATCTACCAGCCACACAAACGTCGCCGCACTGCTGCTGGAAATCTCATGAACTGCGGAGACAAGCTCTTCTGGGACCAGTGCCCGCACCCAGGCTTCCGCTAGCGAGGGAGTAACGGGACGTCCAGTCGGATCGGTGATGCGTACGGTAATGAGATAAGAAGGCACGCGCTTTTCGCCATAACCCAGCACGCGGGCCTTGGCCCGCTCGCCCACGCGGTGGCGCGACACAGTAAAAGTCAGCGGTAGCGATTCGCCGCCTTCTATGGCCACTGGTGGCAGAACCTTCGATGGTGGCCGCCACTGCGGAGTGGGCCGCGCGAGTGAGCGAGGATGGCGGATGATGCTCTCCATGGAGCGAAGAGTTTCATGGTGGTGGTAGAGGATCTCCGTGGTCAGCTCACCGGGGCTGAGCGTGGACGGGGACTGAACGGACTGGGGAATGCTGCTGTAATTCTTCATGGCGCACACACTAGATGCCTGTGCGGACATTCCACGTCAAAGTGTCGAACTATTGTTCGACGATTTGACGTCGTGGGCTAGAGTGAGTGGCGATATGAAAAATACTGCAGAACCGCAGGTAAAAATCCCGCGGGAAATTTGGGTCATGGTCACCGCCGGGTTCATCATCGCCTTGGGGTACGGGCTCATTGCACCGCTGCTGCCGCAGTTCATCGTCAGCTTCGACGTCTCAATGGCTGCGGCTGGTCTCGTAGTCTCCGTCTTTTCTGCTAGCCGCCTTGTCTTCGCCCCGGCCGCTGGCTTCCTCATTGACCGCGTGGGCACGCGCCGCGTTTATGTGACGGGTTTGTTCACCGTGGCGCTCACCACCGGCTTGGTAGGGATGGCGCAGGAATACTGGCAGATCGTCGCCTTGCGGGCTATCGCGGGCATTGGTTCGACGATGTTTACTGTCGCGGCAATGGGCCTCATCGTGCGCCTGGCACCGCCCAGCATCCGCGGGCGCTGTTCGGCAACCTATGCCACGTCTTTCCTTCTTGGCAACGTGATTGGCCCGCTCGTGGGCGCGAGCCTCTCTTTCTTAGGATTCCGCTGGCCTTTCTTTATCTATGGCGTTGGCGTCGCCATCGCCGCACTCGTTGTGTGGATCCTTATGCCCTCGGTCAATGAGGCCGATGAACGTCGGCGTCACCTTACGCCCATGCGCTTGGAGGAAGCCTGGGCGGATACTGCTTACCGGGCGGTACTGACGTCGAACTTTGCCCAAGGCTGGATCAACATGGGCGTGCGCGTGGCTGTCCTCCCTCTGTTCGCAGCCGCCATTTTTGCCAACGGCGCCTCGACGTCGGGCGTCGCTCTGGCGGCCTTCGCCGCCGGCAACGCCATTGTTCTGCAGTTCTCCGGATCATGGTCCGACCGGGTTGGGCGCCGCCCGCTCATCATTGCAGGATTGGTGGGCTCCGCATTGTTCGTTGGCACGCTGGGCTTGGCGACGAACATCGTATCCCTCCTCATCCTCTCCGCCCTGTCCGGTGCGGCATCGGGCCTCATCGCTCCGTCGCAGCAAGCAGCCGTGGCGGACATCGTCGGCTCGCAGCGCTCGGGCGGACAGGTGCTGTCGACGTTCCAGATGGCGGGTGACTTCGGGCAGATTTTAGGCCCGATTTTCATCGGGCTGCTGGCGGATAGGTACGGATTTGAGACCGCTTTCGGCTTCTGCGCAGTGGTGGCCGCGGCCGGCATTGTGGCGTGGGCATTCGGCCGCGACACCTTGGGGGAGCGGAAGATCATTCTGCGTGGGTTGCGCCGCCGCTACCACCCGCGGCGATAGAGAGCAGAATAGTCCGACTGCGAATTGCTAGCGGAGTTGTGCTGACGGAGTTTTGGGGCGGCTTTAACGCTACTTAGCGCGTGTGGCGCGCTTTCTTGCTGCATGCAGCCCATCGTGGGGTGGTGCCAGTCTTGAAGCTGCGTTCCCTAAAACGCGTAAACCCATACACGGAAGTTTCGGAACCGGTATCTGGGCGGTTCCAGTGCTTTTGGCTACGCTCGCTCGCGGCTCCCATAACCGACCTCCATTTTTCTGCACCAAGGCAACAAAGATTAATTACTTCTTAATCTGCTAAGAAAAGATTAATTTATGGTGGTTACGGCGTCAACTTCCTGGTTTAACTCAATGTGAGGTTTAAGCCACAGTGCGCCCGGCTGCATAAAGCTGCTTGGGCATGTCACGGCGGAGGCTCCATTCGAACTGGATCGGCTTCTCACCGCTGTGCGTGACGTAATCGACGTTTCCTAGGAAGGTATATGCCGAAGCCGTATCCACCTTGTTCTTCTTATTAAAACGGGTTGCGATGATGATGTTGCCGTTGAGCTCATGATGGTGGATGTAGCGCCGTGCCATCGCGGACTTGAGCGACGTGGTGGATTGGGATTCCCAGTGCAAACGATCCGGCGCCAGTGGGTAGTCGCGGTAGTTCGTGGAAGCACTGACACTCTCGTCTTTTTGAAAGGTGACCAGGAAGAGGTCGGTGTTTGATGCATCGAAGCGCCGTACACCTTCGCGCGGCAGATTTGCCAATTTGCGCAACGGGCCATCGTCCAAAGCTCCGACGAGCTCGGCAAGACTGTAGTCGGCGTGAGTTTCCAAGACGCTGTTCGTTGACTTTTCTGGAATGACGCGGGAGCGGTCGAGCGTGAGCTGCATGACCTGAGTTACCTCAGCGACGAAGGAAGGGCATGAGCGGATGATTCCGAGGGCCTCGTCCAAGGATTCCGGTACCGGCGTATTTGAGTTCGCCCACAGCGCCAGCACGAGCATGGTGGCGTACCGAACCTGCTCGGGAGTCATGTCCTTTTGGGTGGGCCCATCCGGAGAAACCAGGAGACTGTAGGCCGCTACGCGGTTGGGATCGTTGATGTGTAACAGCACCCGGATTCGGCTGAGTAGAAACTCTTCGTGCTCGCTCGCAGGGACGGAGGGCAGAAGCTTCTCATCGCGCAGCAGCGTGGTCCACGTAATTCCCTTGCGGCGGTAGATGTCTTCTAGCGGAACTCCGGAGCTGTTAGTGAAACTGGCGAGGTCCGTTGTGCCGTAATCAGAAATAAGTGCTCGTATTTTCTTAATGGAGTTACGGGCTAAGCGCTTGATGTTCTTGAGAACGCGCTCGGTCGTTACACGGTCCAAGGTGATGTTGGAGCCTGGCGGGGCGGTAGGAAATCCTTGCTCTACCTCCTTGGCCAAGTTCTTTCCGCGAGCAGGAGTTAGAGCTTTGAAGCGCTCTTCGAAATCGAATTCTTCGTGCTGTACACCCAAGAAATCAAAGACAGTGCAGGCATTCTTTCCCTCATGGAGACGCAGCCCGCGGCCAAGTTGTTGGACAAAGAGCACAGGGCTTTGCGTTGGGCGCAGAAGCAGCAGCGTGTTGATCGATGGAATGTCGACGCCTTCGTTGAAAATATCGACGGCGAAGATGATCTTAATAGTGCCTTCGCGAAGCTGTTCAATGGCGCGGCGACGCTCATCAAGGCTGAGCTTGCTGCTGACCGCCAGAGCTGGGATGCCGAAAAGATTGAATTGCTCCGCCATGTATTCGGCATGGGCGATGGATACGCAAAATCCGAGGGCCTTCATGTCGGAGAGATCGAAGATGCGGCGGTTGAGCTCGTTGATGATGAACCGAGTGCGCTTTTCACCGGTCTTGATGTAAAACTCGCTCAGCTCCGAAACCTGGTAATCCTTCTTCCCGCGGTTCCAGGTCAAGCTCGTCAGGTCAGTATCATCGTCGACTCCGTAGTAGTGCAACGGGGCGAGAAGCTGGAGACGCAATGCATCCCAGAGGCGGAGTTCATGGGCCACGCGGTAGTCGAAGTACTTTTGTACGTTCTCGCCATCGCCGCGCTCTGGTGTGGCGGTTAGCCCCAAGAGCTCGCGCGGTTGCAGGTAGTCAAGTACTGCGCGGTAGGTCGGGGCCTCAGCGTGGTGAAACTCGTCAATGACGACGACTTCAAAATGGTCCGGTGCAATGTTTGACAGGCGCTTGCTATGCAGAGACTGGATGCTCGCAAAGACATGGTCCCACTGGCCGGGCTGCGTGTCGCCGACGAGGAGCTCGCCAAAACCTGCGGTGCTAAGCACCTCGCGATAGGTCCGCTGGGCCTGGGTAAGAATCTCGCGCCGGTGCGCAATGAACAGCAATCGTGGCCTGCGCCCCAGCTTCTCGCATAGGCGGCGGTAGTCCAGTGCTGCCACAACAGTCTTGCCTGTACCAGTAGCGGCAATGAGGAGATTGCGATGACGATCGTGAACTTCGCGCTCGGAATCTAAAGCTTCGAGCATCTCCTCCTGGTAGGGATAGGGCTCAACGCGAAGGCCTGAGAGTTCGAGCTTTTCACCGGGCTTTGCTTCAAGAAATCTGGCGCTGCCGAGGGCCTCCTTGAGGCGCTCGAAGTCTTGGTCCGGGTCAAATGCTTTGAAATGAGTGTCGTACCAATAGCTGTCGAAGGTCTTGATGAACTTTTCGATTATCTCCGGCGTGGAGGAACGAGAGCCCCGGACGTTCCATTCCCAACCGTCAACAAGCGCTGATCGCGAGAGGTTTGAGCTACCGATGAAGGCGGTGTCGAATCCGGACTGACGGCGGAAAAGCCAGGCTTTGGCATGTAACCGTGTGGTCTTGCTTTCGTAGCAGATCCGGACTTCAGCGCCGTAGTCTTCCACGAGGCGGCGCACGGCGGCGGCTTCGGTCGCCCCGCAGTACGTCGAAGTGATGACGCGCAGCGGGATCTGGTGATCCCTGAGGTATTCCAATTCATCGCTGATGACCGCGATGCCTGAAGTCTTGATGAAAGCGCACAATAGGTCGACGGAGTCGGCCGTTCGGATCTCGCGGGCAATCTCGACTGACATGTTGGTGTCGTCCACGCTGTTGGTGAACAAGGCGCTGGAGTTGAGCGAGACTTCCGGGAGTTTCGGGGCCTCTTCGAGCTCTGATCTATAGATGGCGTAAAGCAGTTCCTCGGCGGAGATGGACTCATCCACCCCGAGGTGTTGCGCGAGCCCATTGATGAGGGCCACACGCTCTTCGGGCTTTGATAACTCTGTGAGCTTGCGCTCGAGGGCCTTGGCAAAATGCTGGGACACTGCCGCGGCGAACCGGGGGTTGACATCCTTCTTGGAACCGGAGGCGATGCCGGTTGCTGCCGTGGGTAGAGCTCGTTTGGTTTCCTCGATTCGCTCCTGGATACGAGCAGTGACTGGGGTTTCGTAGATGCCAAACGGCAGGATGGATTCGGAACTCATAGGCGCGAAGAAAGCAGTTTGACGGCGGGGATATCGGCAGGGGCCCAGTCGAGTTCCCGGGCCTCAGTAGGGGTGACCCAACGGGTGGCATCGTGATCACTAAGAACGAGTTCCCCGGAATCCTTAGTGCACAAGAACGTAGTGAGTTCGATGGTGGCGAAGTCGTACTCGTACACAGTCGTGGTGACCTTGTCACCCACGGTTGCGATGACGGACAGCTCTTCCTCGATTTCGCGCGCGAGAGCCTCCTTAGGTGTCTCGCCTTCTTCAATCTTGCCGCCTGGAAATTCCCACATGCCGGCTAGTGATTTTCCTGGAGCTTTGCGGCAGGCCAGGAATCGATTGCCGTCTACGAAGACGGCTCCGACAACACGAATCGGTGAACTCATGGGCACTAGTATGCCGGCTGGCCCGCGCCTTATCTAGGAATTCGCTCCTGTGGTAGCAGAAAAGTGCGCTGTCACAATGTCATCAATCAACCGCGCGGCCAGCTTGGCGGTGTGGCTGTCGGTGTCGAAGGTGGGGTTGAGCTCGACGACGTCGACAAGCGCGAGGCGTCCCGTGGCGGCGATGCTCAGCGCCAGTGCCCGGATGGTGTTTACTGGCACGCCGAGGCCAGCGGGGGCGGAGACACCCGGTGCCTGGTCGGCGGGGAGGACATCCAAGTCGATGGAGAGGTGGATGGGCTTGGTGCCGGAGCAGATGCTGTCGATGGTTGTGCGCAGCTGGGAGCGATCCATGCTGAGCAAATCCTCGTCGAGGACGACGGTGACGCCGAGGGCGGAGGCTTCGTGGAAAAGCACGGGCGTGTTGTTGGGGCGGGAGATTCCCAGGACGGAATAGTCGAAGTCCTCCCGGCCCACCAGCTCAGAAATTTGTTTAAACGGGGTGCCGGAGGTAGGCACGTCCGCGGTGCGGAGATCGAAGTGCGCGTCCAGGTTGATGATCTGCAGAGGCCCCTGGGCGCGGAAAGCACCGCGGTGGGAGCCGAAGGCGGTCTCGTGTCCACCGCCGAGGATGATAGGCAGGTGCCCGGCGCGTGAGAGTGATTCCACCGCATCGGAGAGGCGCTCGTGGGCGGCCTCCAGGTCGGTGGCTTGGGTGGTGATCGTGCCGGCGTCGTACAGCGGATGCGGATGGTGCAGCGCCAGGGAACCCAAGGCGCCGCGCAGGGCAGCCGGGCCCGCAGCCGCGCCGGGGCGGCCATGATTGCGCTCAACGCCCTCGTCGGAGGCAAAGCCCAGGAGTGCCACGCCGGGGCGTTCCTGGGGGTTCGCTAGGTCGAGGGGACGAACTACGCTGTGCCACCGCGCATGCTCGGGGCCTGGGCCATCGGAGCGGCCGGACCACTCGGGGGCAGGGGAGTAGGCGGGGGCATCAACGGTGTTCATGGTTATCCTTTCGCGTCTGTTCTTTGTTCGGCTGTATTTTGCAGGGCTGCTTCCTGTGGGGTGCTCGCGGCGGCGCTGCGGCGGCCGGTGAGGTAGAAGATGGCGGTCATAAGGAGGATGAAGATAACGCCCGTGGCGAGTGCCGGGCGGTATTGCTCCTGCCACACCATGATGCCAAAAGTGAAGATGATGAAGGCGATGGAGAAGTATTGGCCCCAGGGCCAGAAGGGGACGGTGTATTCCAGGCTGGCGCGTTCCTCGGTGGGCATCTGGCGGCGGGAAGCCACGTGGGCCAAGAGGATCATCAGCCACACGTAGATGGTGGCAAACGTGGCCAGGGAGGCGATGACCTCAAAGACGTTATCCGGGATGAGCGCGTTGAGTCCGGTGCCGATAATCATGACGATAAGCAGGATGATCATGGTCATGACCGGCACCCCGCGGGTCTTTTTGGCCATGACCTTTGGCGCGAGGTTCTGGCGTGCTAGGCCGGTGAGAACGTTGCCGGCACCGAAGAGATCCGCATTGATGGCAGAAACCGCCGCGGTGATGACAACGACGTTGAGTGCGGCGGCAGCCCAGGTGACGCCAAGGGTGGAGAAGATTTGGACGAAGGGGCTTTCCTCACCGGTGATGCTGCGCCAGGGGTTGATCATGAGGATGACTAGGATGGCCAGGACGTAGAACAGCAGGATGCGCACCGGGATGGTGTTGACGGCTTTGGGCACGGACTTGGCGGGATCTTCTGCCTCCGCACTGGCGACGCCGACGATCTCCGTGCCGCCGAAGGCGAAGAGAACGAGGATGAAGGAGGCGACCATGCCGGAGACGCCGTTGGGGAAGAAGCCGCCATCGTTGACGAGGTTGGCCGGGCCGGTGGTCTCCGCGGTGGAGAGGCCGAAGACTAAGACAGCCACGCCACCTAGGATCATCGCGATGACCGCGCCGACCTTGACGATGGTGAAGGCGAATTCCAGCTCGCCGAAAGCCTTGACGGTGGCGAGGTTGGCGCCGCCGACGAGAAGCAGTGTGGCGGCGACCCACACCCACTTGGGTGAGCCGGGGAACCAGAATTGCATGTAGACGCCGATAGCGGTGAGGTCGGCGAGGGCCACGATGACCATCTCGAAGGCGAACATCCAGCCGGTGATGTAGCCGGCCCAGGGGCCTAAGAAGGTGCGGGCGTATTCGGCGAAGGAGCCGGTAACGGGGTGGTGCACGGACATCTCACCGAGTGCGCGCAGGAGGAAATAAACCACGGCGCCGCCGAGGAGATAGACCAAGAGGACCGAGGGGCCGGCGGCTTGGATGGCGCCGGCAGAACCGTAGAACAGGCCGGTGCCGATAGCTGAGCCTAAGGCGATGAAGTGCAGGTGCCGGTGTTTCAAGCCGGCGCGCTTGGTGGTGGTTTCTGCCACGGGGATGCGTCCTCCTCTGTCCCCCTGTGCGGGCGCTAGTTGGTTCTAGCACCGCGAATGTGGGGAGTGGTTGGTGCGAGTGGGTCTGGGAGCTACTTTCCTCTAGTTGAGACGCGGGGTCAATTTTGTGGTGGGTAGCTTGATCCGGCGCTATGGTGGACGCCTCATTTCGTGCGTGGGGGTGACGTGCGTGACATTTGTGTGGGGTGCCGCTAGTATGTGGGAGACCTGCGTGTGTGCTTGGCGCGTTCCTTTAAAGGGCGCGTGCGTGGCCGTGCTAATGACGTGTCGTTTCCACCACCGTGAGGTAGAACATGAACTCTGAAGACGCAATCGTTGACGCCTTCTACGAGAACGAGGATGACGTGCCCTCCAAGAAGGGCATCTGGCGCCTCTTTGTCTACAGCGCTATCGGCGCTTTCGTATTCTTCTTTCCCATTAGTTATGACGGGAAGAAATCCATCCCGCTTGACCACGTGGTCACCATCATCCGCACCTATGCCGAAGTCTTGGTGCCCTGGTTCATCCTGGCGCTAGCGCTCTATGGCACGGTGCGCAGTATCGTGAATAAAAACTGGCAGGAAAGCCCGCTGCAAGCGGTCTTTACCGCGCTCAACGTGGTGGGCCTGGTGGTCTCCTTCTTGATGGTCATCGGAAAGCTTCCAGGGGTACTCGGCAACGAGGACATCGTGCCCTTCCTGTGGAATTCGGTTGCGACACCCGTCGGCCTCATCGTACCCATCGGCGGCGCATTCCTAGCTCTGCTCATCAGCTACGGCTTTCTGGAATTCGTGGGCGTATTTATGCAGCCCATCATGCGCCCGCTCTGGCGCACACCGGGGCGCTCCGCCATCGACGCGGTAGCCTCCTTCGTGGGCTCCTACTCTTTGGGAATCCTCATTACTGACCGTGTGTACCAGCGCGGCGGCTACACCGCGCGTGAGGCCTCCATCATCGCAACGGGCTTCTCGACGGTCTCGGCAGCGTTCATGGTCATCGTGGCCAAGCAGCTGGACTTGATGGATATGTGGGGCGTGTACTTCGCAGTATCCCTTGTGGTGACCTTCCTGGTCACGGCGATTACCGTGTGGATTCCGCCGCTGAGTAGGATTCCTAATGACTACGTAGATGGTGTAAAGCCGGACCCGGAAAAGCCGGTAAAGGGCAATTTCTTTAAGGCCGCCTGGCGGGAAGCGCTGCTGGCGCTGGACCGCGCGCCGTCTTTAGGCGCTGCCATTTGGGAGAACCTGCGCGATGGCGTACGCATGGCGTCGGCGATTGTGCCCTCCATCATGTCCGTGGGCCTGATTGGTTTGCTGCTGGCAAACTTCACCCCTCTCTTCGACTGGCTGGGGTACCTGTTCTACCCGTTCGCCTGGATTGTTCAATTACCGGAACCGGAACTGGCGGGTAAGGCCGCGGCCATGGGCATTGCGGAGATGTTCCTGCCGGCGACGGCTGTGGCGGGCTCAGAAAGCATGGTGCTCAAGTTCGTCATCGGCGTGGTGGCTATCTCCGCCATTATCTTCTTCTCCGCGCTGGTGCCGTGCATCTTGGCCACCAAGATTCCGATCAAGCTGTGGCAGATCGTGGTCATCTGGTTCGAGCGCGTGGTGCTGACCATCATCATTGCGACGCCGATTGCCTTCCTGGTGACTTAGCTGGGGCTTGTACGAGGGCTCATTAGAATGTGGGCCCATGAGTACCTCCCGAGTCCCGGCGGCGCGCAATGCACTGGAGATCCTCCGGCTGCTGTCTACCATCGACGTGCCGATTTCCGCCGCGCGCATCCGCAGTGAGCTGGACCTGCCGCGCTCAACTACTTACCACCTGCTCAAGGAGATGGTGGACGCGGGGTTCGTGGTACACCTGCCGGAGAACCAAACCTACGGGTTGGGGCTTGCTGCCTACTCGATGGCCGCGGCCTATGCCACGCAGCAGCCCTTGGTGCGGGCGACCCAGGGGCACCTCGAGCGGATTGCCAGCAGTGTTGGGGGATCGGGGCACTTATCGCGTTTGGCGGGCTCGGAGATTCTCTACCTCAACGAGGTGCGCGCGCCGGGGGCGCTGTCACTGGTGACGGAGAAGGGCGTGCGGCTGCAGGCACAGCGGACGGCCTCTGGGCGGGCCATGTTGGCATTGCTTCCAGAAGCAGAGTGGCGTGCAGCATTTGTCCCGGGGTCCTTAGGTTTTGGGGAGTACAAGGAAATCTTGCGCCAGGTACGCGAACGCGGTTGGGCCGAAGAGGTCGAGGTGGTGGCGCGCGGGCAGGCGTCGGTAGGCGTGGCGGTGGTTGACCACGTGGGCAGGCCAGCAGCGGCACTCGCGGTGACTTTTCCCGTGGGCGCAGCTGATGCCACTGATGCCGCGCAGCAACTGCACGCGGCTGCGCAGCAGGTGGCCGAGAGGATGTACGGGCGCCGCTAACAGGTAGTGCCCGAGGTATTGGCGCGCCGGGCAGCCTGTTGTACTATGAGCGCAACGCGTAAGGCTGTCGCGCGTATCACTATTTTTCTATTCTTGTGAAAACGAGTACGTGTTTTCACGTGCCTTCTTCCCTTCCACGTGGGTGGTGGGACGTGGGTAACGCAGCGACGTTAAAGGAGCCTTACATGTCTAATTCTTATCCTTCCACCGTGACCGTGGGTATCGGGGCGCTGAGTATCGAAGAAGTCGTGGCCGTGGCACGCTACGGCGCGAAGGTGGAGATTTCCCAGGATGCGATTGAGGAAATCGCCTCGACCCGCGAGCGCGTCGAGGAACTAGCCCAGGATCCGACCCCGGTCTACGGTATTTCCACCGGCTTCGGTGCGCTGGCGCGGCGCCACATTCCGGAGGAGATGCGCGCGCAACTGCAGCTCTCACTCGTGCGCTCGCATGCGGCGGGAACGGGCCCGGAAGTTGAGCAAGAGGTCATCCGTGCGCTGATGTTGCTGCGCTTGTCCACCCTGTGCACTGGACGTACCGGCGTGCGTCCGGTGGTGGCGGAAACTTATGCCGCGGTGCTCAACGCCAATATCCATCCGGTGGTCCGCGAATACGGCTCCCTGGGCTGCTCCGGTGACTTGGCGCCGCTGGCACACTGTGCGCTGGCGCTGCTGGGTGAGGGTGAGGTGCGCGTCGATGGCGGCCAGGTCACCCCGGCCGCCGAGGCGCTGTCGGCTGCGGGCATTGAACCGCTCAAGCTGCGGGAGAAGGAAGGCTTAGCACTCATTAACGGCACCGACGGCATGCTGGGGCAGCTCTGCCTGGCTATCACTGACCTGCGCGAGCTTGCCAAGACCGCTGACATCGCCACCGCGATGACGGTGGAAGGCCTGCTGGGTACGCTCGTGGTCTTCGCCGATGACCTGCAGCAGCTGCGCCCGCACCCGGGCCAGGCAGATGCCGCGGCCAATATCCTGCAGGTCGCAGAGGGCTCGGAGATTCTCGCGGCCGCCCTCGAGGAATTCAAGAAGAAGCAGGTACAGGACGCCTACTCCGTGCGCTGTGCCCCGCAGGTGGCCGGTGGTTTCCGCGATACCGTGGCGCACACAGCAACGGTTGCTGAGCGCGAGCTGGCCGCGGCCGTCGACAACCCGGTGGTGGCCAAGGATGGACGCGTGGTCTCCAACGGCAACTTCCACGGCGCGCCGGTGGCCTATGCGCTGGACTTCTTGGCCATCGTCGTGGCTGACCTGGCCTCTATTTCGGAGCGCCGCACCGACCGCTTCCTCGACGTCGCCCGTAACCGCGGCCTTAACGCCTTCCTTGCGGATGACCCGGGCGTGGACTCCGGCCACATGATTGCGCAGTATGCGCAGGCGGGCATCGTCTCTGAGCTCAAGCGCTTGGCCAACCCGTCTTCGGCGGACTCCATTCCGTCTTCGGCCATGCAGGAAGACCACGTGTCCATGGGCTGGTCGGGTGCCCGCAAGCTGCGCAAGGCCGTAGACGGTCTGCAGCGCGTCCTCGCCATTGAAATCCTCACTGCCGCCCGCGCCATCGATATGCGCGAGGGCCAGCCCGCCAAGGGTACCGGCGCGGTCATCGATGCTCTGCGCCAGACCGTCCAAGGTCCGGGCACCGACCGCTATCTGTCCCCGGAGATCGAAGAGACCGTGCGCCTGGTCAAGGAAGGTGCGCTGGTGGCTGCGGTAGAGGGGGCTGTCGGCACGTTGCGCTAACTCCACCCCCAGCCCCATGGCGTATGCCATGGGGCTTTTTCATGCGCCCTTGATTTCAAAAGTGCAGACCTGGAAGTGCAGACCTG
>NZ_KV811679.1:60300-79905 GCF_001813175.1 Corynebacterium sp. HMSC069E04
CAGGTCTGCACTTCCAGGTCTGCACTTTTGGCTTTGGGCGTTGCTGGGTTACTGGGTGTCAGACGGACATGGCGGGTGTAGGCAAGACGGGGGCAGACCACCGGTCACGCGGCAGTCTCGTATCTGAGACAGCTAGGCCAAAAGTGTCCTGGCTCATGGTTGTGGGTCACAGTAACTTGTGCTGTGTGACGCTGACCAAGCCCCACTAGGGACAGCCCCGGGGAACCGGCCTTGGGGGTTTGGGAGGGCGTCGAAAAGCACGAGCGAAAGGAAGTCATGTCTGAACCCCGCGAAGTACGCGCCCCGCGCGGAACCGAAATCACCGCCAAGTCTTGGCAGACCGAAGCCCCGCTGCGCATGCTCATGAACAACCTTGACCCTGAGGTTGCTGAGCGCCCCGAGGACCTCGTGGTCTACGGCGGCACCGGGCGTGCTGCCCGCAGCTGGGAGGCTTTTGATGCCATCGTGGAGTCCCTCAAGGACCTCGAGTCCGATGAGACGCTGCTGGTGCAGTCCGGCAAGCCGGTCGGCATCTGGAAGACCAGTGAGTGGGCGCCGCGCGTGCTCATCGCGAATTCCAACCTGGTGGGCGACTGGGCCAATTGGGAGCACTTCCGCAAGCTCGAGGACGAGGGCCTGATGATGTACGGCCAGATGACGGCCGGTTCCTGGATTTACATCGCTACCCAGGGCATCCTGCAGGGCACTTTTGAGACCTTCGCGGCCGTGGCCAAGAAGCGTTTCAACGGCACGCTCGCCGGCACTTTGACGCTGACCGGTGGCTGCGGCGGCATGGGCGGCGCGCAGCCGCTCTCCGTAACCTTGAACGGCGGTGCCTGCCTCATCGTCGATGTGGACGAGACCCGCCTGAAGCGCCGCCAGCACAAGCGCTACCTCGATGAGGTCGTCACCGACCTGGATGAGGCCCTCAAGCTGGTGCTCGACGCCAAGGAAAACAAGAAGCCGCTGTCCGTGGGTCTCGTGGGCAACGCCGCCGAGGTTTTCCCGGAGGTGCTGCGCCGCCAGCGCGCGGGTGAATTCACCGTGGACATCGTCACGGACCAGACCTCCGCGCATGACCCGCTGAGCTACCTGCCCACCGAAATCACCGTGGAGGACTGGCACAACGAGGCCAAGGCGGACCCGACTACCTTCACCAAGAAGGCGCGTGAGGCCATGGCCGCCCAGGTCCAGGCCATGGTGGAATTCCAGGACGAGGGTGCTGAGGTCTTCGACTACGGCAACTCCATCCGCGACGAGGCCCGCAAGGCCGGCTACCAGCGTGCCTTCGAGTTCCCAGGTTTTGTCCCGGCCTACATCCGCCCGCTCTTCTGCGAGGGTCTTGGCCCCTTCCGCTGGGCAGCGCTTTCCGGCGACCCTGAGGACATCAAGGTCACCGACCAAGCGCTCAAGGAGCTCTTCCCGGACAACGAGCACCTGCACAACTGGCTTGATGCCGCCGAGGAGTACGTGGAGTTCGAGGGCCTGCCGGCACGTATTTGCTGGCTGGGCTACAACGAGCGCCACAAGGCTGGCCTGCTCTTCAATGACCTGGTCAAGGAAGGCAAGATCAAGGCTCCGATCGTTATCGGCCGTGATCACCTCGACTCCGGCTCTGTGGCCTCCCCGTACCGCGAGACCGAGGCCATGCTCGACGGCACCGATGCCGTGGCCGACTGGCCGCTGCTCAACGCCATGACCGCTGTCTCCTCCGGTGCCACCTGGGTATCCATCCACCATGGCGGCGGCGTGGGCATGGGCCGCTCCATCCACGCCGGTCAGGTCACCGTGGCCGACGGCACCGAGCTGGCCGCCGCCAAGCTGCGCGCGGTGCTGACCAACGACCCGGGCATGGGCGTTATCCGCCACGTGGATTCCGGCTACACTCGCGCCAAGGAAGTTGCCGACGAACGCGGCGTGCGTATCCCGATGGAATTCAAGGCCCGCGACTAGATAAGAGAGGAAAAGAAGATCATGTCCACCCTGTTTACTGGAATCTCAGAGCTGCGCACGGTGTCGGAGGCAGGCACGCTTGCCGACGCCTCCCTCATCGCCAACACCGACGGCACCATCGCCTGGATCGGACCGGAGTCCGAGGCGCCGGCCGCGGATGAGAAAGTCGACCTGGGCGGGCGCGCGGTCCTGCCGGGATGGGTGGATTCTCATACGCACATGATCTTCGACGGCGACCGCTCCGCCGAGTTCGAAGCCCGCATGGCGGGCGAGTCCTACCAGGCCGGTGGCATCGCGGTGACCATGGACGCTACCCGCTCGGCGGGGGAGGAGCGCCTGGAAAAGCTGTTGGTGGAGCGCATCGGCGCCGCCCGCCGAGGTGGTACGACGACCCTGGAGACGAAGACCGGCTACGGTCTTAATACTGAATCCGAGGTGGAGGCCGCGAAGGTGGCGGCCCGCCACGTCGATGACGTGACCTTCCTCGGCGCACACCTCGTGCCGCCGGGAGCAGAGGTCGAAACCTACCTCGACGAGGTTGTCGGCCCGATGCTGGACGGTGTGGCCGAGCACGTGCAGTGGATCGATGTCTTCTGCGAGCGCGGCGCCTTCGACGAGGGGCAGTCGCGCCGCGTGCTCGAGGCGGGCAAGGCCCGGGGCTTAGGCGTGCGAGTGCACGGCAACCAGCTCGGCGAGGGCCCAGGCGTGACGCTTGCCGTGGAGTTGGGCGCTGCCTCGGTGGACCACGTCAACTACCTCAGCGATGCCGATGTCGAGGCACTGGCTTCCTCCGATACGGTGGCTACGCTGCTGCCAGCCTGCGATCTGCCCACCCGCGAGCCGCTGGCGCCGGGCCGGAAGCTTATTGATGCCGGCGCGACCGTCGCCATCGCCTCCAACCTCAACCCGGGTACCTCGTATACCTCCTCGATGAACTTCTGCGTGACCACGGCTGTGCTCCAGCAGCACCTCACGCTCGATGAGGCCATCGCCGCCGGCACGCTGGGCGGTGCCACCGCGCTGCGCCGCCAGGATGTTGGCTCAGGTAAGGACGCGCAAGGCCGCCCGGCTAAGGGCTCGCTGGTGGTCGGTGCTGCCGCCGACCTGCATGTCCTCGATGCCCCGAGCGCTATCCACCTGGCTTATCGCCCGGGCATGCCGATGACCTGGAAGACCTTCGTGGGTGGCCGTGAAGTCTAGAACGTAAAGTCTTGCACTCTAGAGTGTAAAACTTTGTAGTCTGCGGTATTCTGCAGGCATGATGTGGACGGTTGATGAGCTCGAGGATTACCTCGAGCACTGTCGCCTTTTGCAGTCGGATACTACGACCGTGGAAGTGAAGTCGGGACGCGGGGGAATGCCGCAGTCCCTCGGGGCTACTCTGTGTGCCTTCGCCAACATGCCGCGCGGTGGCACCGTCATTATTGGAGTGGCGGAACCCGACTTTGCGGTGCACGGCGTGGACGATCCCGGCGCCATCGAAAGCGTGCTGGCGGATCAGGCACGCACTCTAGTGGAACCCGCGCCCTTCATTGAGACTCAGACCCTGTACGTCGAAGGGCGAGCTGTCGTGCTTGGACACGTCGAAGGCGTGCTGCCGCACCAGCGGCCGGCACTCTATCGGGGTCGGCCTTACCTGCGAATGGCGGATGGTGACTACGTCATGAGCGCCAATGATCTTCGCATGGTCGCGGTGGATAAGCTGCACGCTCGCGAGGCCATTGCCTATGACTCAGCACCGGTTCCCGGGTCAAACCTAGAAGTCTGTGATGCTTCGGTGCTTAAGGAGGCGGTGGCGGAGCTGCGCAGCGCCACCCCTCGTTTGCGGGGCGCGAGCGATGCCGAGCTGCTGGAGCTATTCCGCGTGGTTGATTCACAAGGGCAGCTGAGTGTGGCAGGTTTATACGCTCTGGGGCGCTTTCCGCAGGGATTCTTTCCCGACCTGCATATTTCTGCGGCCGTGCAATACCCAGCGGGGGAAGAAGGACCGCGTACCCGGAATCTGGAGGAATTCTACGGCCCTGTGCCGGATCTGGTGGATGGAGCCGTGGCGTGGGTGCACAGGAATATCGGCACTGACTTGGTCTATGGCACAGATGGCCACCTGCGCGAGGTTCCAGAACTACCGCTGGAGGCTGTTCGTGAAGTCATTGCTAATGCCGTGGTCCACCGCGACCTTGGCCCAGAAAGCTTAGGCGCCGGCAAATTTGTCACTGTCCGGCTGACCCGCCAAGCACTGATTGTGACCAGCCCCGGTGGATTGCGGGGCATCTCCGTGGAAGAGCTTAGGGGAAAGATGCTGTCACCCGTCGCTGTGAACCCGCGCCTATACACATTGAGCACGAAGCTGCGGCTTGAGGACGGCGAGCGTGTCATTGAGAGCCAGGGCGGAGGAATGCGGGTGGTTTTTGAATCGCTTCGGAAAGCTGGATTGCGTCCGCCCGCCCTCATCGACACTGGTGTGCGCTTCACCGTGATCCTCTGGAGGGCGGGGCGAGGCGATGACGAACATGACGCGGCACCGCACGGCGCTAACGCTTCCTCTCTGTCTGCTCCGGAGCCTGCGAGCATAGGCAGTGAGGGCAGTGTGGTGGAAGACGGGCTCGTCGCCAAGCTCGGCGGAAACCCCGCACTTGTGCTTGCTGCGTTGCGCCGGAAGGGCGAGCTCTCGCTCGTGGACATCGTAAACAGTACGCAGCTCACCCGCGGCCAGGTGCGTTACGCGCTGGGCAAGCTTATCGAGTCTGGGCACGTCATCATGCGCGGCAAACACGGTGACCGAGCCACGCGTTACGCTGCGAAGGAGTAGCCCCTAGTGGAAAAGCTCGGGTAAATCTTCGGCGAAATAGCTAATTGGATGTTGGTACCGTACTCTGGTGTGAGCAATGAGCATTACCGATAACGCCACCGGCGGCGTCAACGAGCCGGAAGAATTCAATAAGTCGGAATCTCAGGAAAACTCGCAAGGTGGCGAAGCATTGGACGCTTCGCAGGTGTCGAATCAGGACACCGGGGCTGCGAATAACCCTGAGGACACCGGCGCTGAAGAAGAATCAGCCAACGACAACTCCCAGGGTTTTGCACACCTCGGCCTTCCCGATGACGTTCAGGAAGCCGTGTCCAAGGTGGGCTTTACCAAGCCATCCCCAATTCAGGAAGAAACCATCCCGATCCTCATGGAAGGCCGCGACGTCGTCGGCCTCGCCCAGACGGGTACGGGTAAGACCGCAGCCTTCGCGCTGCCGGTTCTCTCCCAGATCGATACCGAGGCCCGCTACCCGCAGGCTTTGGTCCTGGCACCCACTCGTGAACTGGCCCTCCAGGTAGCGGACTCCTTCCAGTCCTTCGCTGACCACTTGGGTCGCATCGAGGTTCTGCCTATCTACGGTGGCCAGGCTTATGGCATTCAGCTCTCCGGGCTGCGCCGTGGCGCCCAGATCATCGTCGGCACCCCAGGCCGCGTTATTGACCACCTGGAGAAGGGCTCCCTGGACATCTCACAGCTGCGCTTCCTCGTCCTCGACGAGGCGGACGAGATGCTCAACATGGGCTTCCAGGAAGACGTCGAGCGCATTCTTGAGGACACCCCGGAAGACAAGCAGGTCGCACTGTTTTCGGCCACCATGCCGAATTCGATTCGCCGCCTGTCCAAGCAGTACCTCAACAATCCCGCTGAGGTCACTGTGAAGTCGGAGCGCCGTACGAATGACAACATCACGCAGCGCTTCCTGCTGACCCCGCACCGCCACAAGATGGATGCCTTCACCCGCATCCTCGAGGTCATTGACTATGACGCCATCATCGTCTTCTGCCGCACCAAGCACGCGACTGAGGACGTGGCCGATAGTCTCAAGGAGGCCGGCTACAACGCTGCTGCCATCAATGGTGATATTGCCCAGCAGCAGCGTGAACGCACCGTCGATCAGCTCAAGGATGGCCGCCTGGACATCCTGGTGGCTACCGACGTGGCTGCTCGCGGTCTTGACGTGGACCGCATTACCCACGTGGTCAACTACGACATCCCGAATGACACCGAGTCCTACGTGCACCGCATCGGCCGTACCGGCCGTGCTGGCCGCACTGGTGAGGCCATCCTGTTTGTCACCCCGCGTGAGCGCCGCATGCTGCGCTCCATCGAGCGCGTGACCAATGCCCGCTTGGAGGAGATGGACCTTCCGACCGCGGATGAGGTCAACGCTAAGCGCAAGGAGAAGTTCTTCGCTTCCATCGGCGCTTCGCAGGAGGACAAGCAGTTCGAGTTCTTCCGTGACATGGTGCGCGAGTACTCCGCGGCTGAGAACGTGGCGATGGATGATATCGCTGCTGCTCTGGCCGTGCAGTTACAGGGCGGGACGGACTTCCTGCTCAAGGAGCGTCCGGTATCCAAGAAGGACCGTCGCGAGCGCGACCGCTTCGAACGCGACGGGCGTGGCCGTGGCCGTGAGCGCGCTGGCCGCGACCGTGACCGCGGCCCGCGCCGACCGGACGGGGACTTTGAGACGTACCGGTTGGACGTCGGCAAGCGCCAGAACGTGCGCCCCGGAGCCATCGTGGGCGCGCTGGCCAATGAAGGTGGCCTGTCCTCCAAGGACTTCGGCCGCATCACCATCGCGGTGGGCCACACCTTGGTGGACCTGCCGAAGAACCTGGACCCGGCAGTGCTGGAGCGTCTGAAGGACACCCGTATTTCCGGACAGCTCATCAAGATTCAGAAGGACACCGGCCGCCCACCGCGCCGGAACTTCGACAATGATCGCGGCCGCGGCGGCTACGGTGGACGTGGCCGTGGTGGCCGTAGTGAGCGCGGCGGATACCGCGACCGTGACCGCGGTGGACGCGGTCGTGATCGTGGTGGGCGCCGCGGCGGCTGGCGCGACTAGTCCTGCCAGGCATCGCAGCGGCCTTAATGCTGCACGAGAAAACCTCCCAAACTCTCATTGAGGGCTTGGGAGGTTTTGCTATTGAGGGCTAAACCGGAAAGTTTAGACGTACATCAGGATGGCGCAGACAACCCACAGCAGGTTGAAGATGCCGGAGAACATAGCCAGCTGCTTCTTCAGCTTGGCCACATCGGCGCTGCCCGGGCTAGCAATCGCAGCCATGGCCTTGTTCTGCTTCGGGATAACCACGACGAGCAGAATGACCCAAGCGATGACGGAGAGCAGAAGGGCAATGTGGAACTGGACCTGGGATTTGTAGGCATCCAGGTCGGTAAGGAAAACGGCCAGGCCAATAACCGGAATAATGGCGGATATGTAGCCATAGGTCGAGGTGATCTTGTTGAGGATGCCGGCGGCACCAGCAGCCGAAGCATCACCAGCGCCAGCCTTTGCCAGCTGTGCTGGGAAGGCGGAGGTGGAGATACATACGGTACCGACCAACAAGATAGCGGCGAAGGCGTGGAGGAAAATGAGCAAGCTAGTCATGGGGAGTGCGCTTTACCTTTCTGTACGGGGCTTTTCCCAGCGAAAGTCTAACGGTGCTGTGAGATGAAATCGAATCGGCACTGGTGGCGCATGACCGCATAGTCGCGGGAGGGAAGCGGGAGTTGATACTTGCGGGCCACAGCGGCAAGCCGCTGCGAATAGTCGCAACGATCAGCCGGTGGGAGCCAGTCCGCCGGCAAGGAATCGGACTTGGCTTGGTTCAAATTGCGGGCGGTAGCGACGAGGTTGAGCGGATCATTGGCGAAGGCCATTTTCTTATCACGCGGCCACGTTGATGCGCCAAGGTCCCAGGCCGCTGAGAGCGGAAAGACGTGGTCGACTTCCACGCGCGCCGGCGCCGGAGCGCGGGAATAGGGGTCATAGAGTGTGCCGTTGGTGGTCTGCGCGGCTTTGACATTATCGCGGGTTCCGGGAGCCCAGCCGCCGAAGTCATCGCGGTCATAGCCAGGGGCCTCCACGCGCGCAGGCACGGTAGTCACACCCAGGTCGGGGCCGGGGAGGAGGTGGTAGCCGCCGTAGGCCACGGTGGCTATAGAGAGGAAACCGATATAGGCCGCGCGCAGGTTCATGCACTTTTAGACTGCTGGGGTGTATGAGCGGTTCCCGAATAAGCAGGAAGCACGTGACTGTAGAAACGGGTTAGGTGGGGCAGCCATACGGCTTTCCCAAAAGGCATTAGTCAGAAGGTTTCTTTGGGGGCAAAGGCACCTTTTAGAGGCTCGCACACGGCGTTTTCGAGGCAAAGGCACCTTTTGAGAAATGCCTTTTGAATAGAGGCTTTTGAGTAGCGACCTTGTAGAGCCATCCGAGTCAATCACAAGCGAAACCCCGCCACAGCAGTAACTGGACTGCTGAAGCGGGGTTTGCGCAGAAGGATCGGGGAGAGAGGAGGGTTACTTCTGAACCTTCTCTGCGGCCTCCTCGAAGTCCAAGTCATCGTTCTTCTCAACGAGCTTGGCCAAGCGGGTAGCCTCCTCGAACTCCTGGGTGACCTTCGCATCCGGGGCCTTGGTAGCCAGGGAAACGCCGACAGCCACGAGTAGAGCGGAGATGAAGCCCGGAACCAGCTCGTAGAGGGTATCGCCCAGCGGGCTCATGCCCCAGCCGATGGCCACGATCGCACCGGTGAGCATGCCGGCGATAGCGCCGGTGGAGTTGAGGCGCTTCCAGTACAGCGCCAGCAGGACGATTGGGCCGAAGGCGGAGCCGAAGCCAGCCCAGGCGAAGCCAACTAGGCCCAGGATCGAATCCGACGGGTTGATGGCCAGCACGGCAGCGATGATGGCGATGGCCACGACGGCGGTACGGGAGAGGTTGATCAGAACCTCCTGGCGCGGCTTCTTCTTAGCGAAGATGAGGTAGAGGTCCTCGATGAGGGAGGTGGAGACAACCAGCATCTGGGAGGACATCGTGGACATGATGGCTGCGAGAACGGCGGTCAGAACCAGACCAGCAAACAGCGGGTGGAACATGACCTGAGCCATGTCCAGGAAGATGGTCTCGTAGTTTTCCTGGTCAGTAATGGAGTGGCCGGTCTGGGTGAAGAACACGGTACCCGACAGCGCCACGAAGATAGCGCCAATCAGGGAAATCCCCATCCAGCTGACACCGTAGAAGCGGCCCGCGCGGGCATCGGAAGGCTTACGCAGCGCCATGAAACGCACGATGATGTGCGGCTGGCCAAAGTAACCCAAGCCCCAAGCCAAGTTACCGATGATGACGGCGGCGGATACGCCAGAGAACAGGGAGAAGTAATCGGGGTTCTCAATAACGCCATTGGTGGCGTAGGGGTTCTCAGCAGCGAAGCTGAAGATCTCGCCCGGGTTGTCCAAGGAGAAGAGCACCATGATCGGCACGATGATGAGGGAGGCGAACATGAGCAGGCCCTGGACGGTATCGGTGTAGGACACCGCAAGGAAGCCACCGACGAAAGTGTAGAAGACCGTCACGGCAGCCACGACGAGCATGCCGACCATGTAGTCACCGCCGAAGCTGGACTCGAAGTAACGGCCGCCAGCCACCATGCCGGAAGAGACGTAGAAGGTGAAGAAGAAGATAATGATCGCCGCCGCGATGATGCGCAGCACGCGCGACTTATCGTGCAGGCGGTTCTCAAAGAAGGAGGGGACGGTAATAGAGTTGCCGGCAATTTCGGAGTAGGAGCGCAGGCGCGGCGCGACCCACTTCCAGTTGGCCCAAGCGCCGATGAGGAGGCCGATGGCCATCCACAGCTCGGACATACCGGTCAGGAACAAAGCGCCCGGCAGGCCCATGAGCAGCCAACCCGACATATCGGAAGCGCCGGCGGACAGGGCGGCTACGAACGGGTGAAGGCCGCGGCCGGCGAGAACGTAGTCGTCATACTCATCCGTCTGCTTGTAGCTCCAGAAGCCGATAGCGGCCATGGCAAGCAGGTAGATGATCATCGCAACGACATACCAAGTGGAGTCTTGCACTGATCTCTCCTTGAGATTGAGATTAAAAAATAGGACCTCACCACGCTAACGAGGCACAAGCTCCTACCCAACTGAAAATTGGCTGGTTGACCAGTATTTGGTTACCTTGGTCACAGCTTAATGTACGGTCTTACTGGTGTTACGTCGTTATGTAACGAGACTGTAACGATTGCTTATTTGGGCTGGATTTGGGAACTTTCTGCAACCCTGACCCCCAGAAGGCGTGCTGCTAAACTGGCCCCTATGGCTTCTTACCTGCTGCATGGCCTCTGGCTGCCCGTCTCCGGCCTGAGTCTATGGATCGAACAGGTCGAAGGGCACAAGATCATCATGCCCTCAGCAGTCCCAGAGGGAACTTTCCCGGATGTGGTCGATAGCATCCTGAGCAAGAAGACCTTCCGCAACCGCGCGCGAGTCTCCCTGCGTACGCCGAAGGGCAAGGATGTCTCCCTCATGGTGCCCATGGCCATGTTCGCCCCAGATGAAGCGGTGGAAACACTGGCCAAGCTGGAATACCTCGACACCGATAGCCAAGCGGTCTCCGTGGAGCAGCGTGCGACCATCGCGCCGGATCTCCTGTGGCTCATCCGCGCCTACCGCGGGCTTTACCGTTTTGTCCGCGCCGGCCGCGTGACCATCCGCCTGTCCTACCAAGCCGGCGAGTGGTATCCGATGTGGCAGCTGGCCTCCGGTTTGGGCGAGCGCAGCTGGTTGGCGGAAATGCTGGCGTCCGCACCCGGCATCCTGTCCATTAATAACCGGGCCCTGTCTGATGATTTGGCCGATGAGCTCACGCACTGGATTGCCTATACCCAGCTGCGCCCGCAGATCGACGCCCCACGCGCTGCCCCCTGGCACGACTTCGCCCAAGCGCTGCTGAAAACCGCGCCCGTGAAGAAAGGGCGGGCGCAGCTGTTGCGCGGGCTCAACGAGTGGAAGGACTCCATTACCTCCGTCGATCTGCAGCTGGTGTTCCTCGTGGAGGAGCCACCAAATGATAATGTCGCCGTCGAGGACGCAGCATGGCCCATCCGCCTGCTAGTTCGCTCCGGTACCGATTCGCCAATGCCGGTGCGCCAAGACCAGTTGGATCGGGGGAGCGTCGAGAAGCTGCGTGAAGCCCGTCGTCACGCCTTCGATGTGGCTCCGCGGCTAAAGTACAATTCCGCGCCGGCGAGCCGGAATGCGGGGGACTGGGATGTGTACCTGACCACGGAACAGCTCGTGGATTTTGTCACCCACGACGCCGCCGCCCTGCGCAAAGCCGGCTTTACCGTGCTGCTGCCCAAGTCGTGGTCCCACATGGAGACCAAAGCCAAGCTGGAAACCACAGAGGTGCGCGATCCTGCTGATGCCGCCACCAAGGCGCACATCGGCATGGAGAAGCTGTTCAGCTATGACTGGAAGCTTTCGGTGGGGGATACGCAGCTTACCGACGCCGAAATGCACGAGCTCATCTCCTCCAAGTCCGGCCTGATTCGTCTGCGCGGCGAGTGGGTCATGGCGGATACACAGGCCCTCAACAAGATCTCGCAGTACATGCGCGAACTGGCCGATACCGCCCGTAAGCGCGCCCTAAAGGAACTGGAGCAGCTCGCCGCGACCGCGGAGATGGCCCGCCAGCTGGAACAGCCTGGCTGGGAAGAGCTCGTTGCGGAGGTGGAGCGCCGCCGCAAGGAATTCAACGAGGGCGAGCAAGAGGAAGCGGTCACGCTTGCGGACCTACGCGAGATGGCGTTGAAATCCATGGCGGAGGACCCAGTAGCGTTCACCGGATCTGAGTGGCACACCTCTTTGCTCGGTGGGATGGATAGTACCGCGCCCGACCGCGTGGAGATCCCCGATACGGTCCATGCCGAGCTGCGCGAGTACCAGCGCCGGGGCGTCGACTGGCTGTATTGGATGTCCCGCAACAATATCGGCGCGGTGCTGGCAGATGACATGGGTTTGGGCAAGACGCTGCAGCTGTTGTCCCTGCTGGCGGTAGAAAAGGCCGCCCATGAGACAGAGAGGGAAGCAGAGGCGTGGAAGCCCACCCTGGTGGTTGCCCCGACCTCCGTGGTGGGCAACTGGGCTAGGGAAGCCAAGCGCTTCGTGCCGGACTTTAAGGTCATGGTGCAACATGGCACCGGGCGCCTGAAGGGCGAGGAGCTGGTCACAGCGGCGCAGAACGCCGATATCGTCATCACCTCCTATGGCACGGTCAGCCGAGACTTCCTGACCTTGAGCAAGGTGGAGTGGGACCGCGTGGTCCTCGATGAAGCCCAAGCGATCAAGAACGCCTCCACGCGCTCCTCCAAGGCCGTGCGCGCCATCCCCTCGCGGCACCGCGTGGCGCTGACCGGTACGCCGATTGAGAACCGGCTGTCGGAAATGCGCTCCATCCTGGACTATTGCAACCCCGGGATCCTGGGCTCAGCTTCCTTCTTCCGCAACCACTTTGCCAAGGCCATCGAGCGCGAAGGAAGCGATGTCATGGCGGAGCGCCTGCGCCTGCTCACCGGCCCGTTCATCCTGCGCCGCCTCAAGACGGACCCGAATATCATCGATGACCTGCCGGAGAAGTCTGAGCAGATCATCACCGTGCGCATGACTGATGAGCAGGCTGCCCTCTATAAGGCTCTGGTCAATGACGTGGAGCAGGCTCTGGGAAAGAAGAAGGAGGGCATCTCGCGCCGCGGCCTCATCTTGGCTTCGCTGACCCGTATTAAGCAGATTTGTAACCACCCGGCGCACTTCCTGGCCGATGGCAGCGCCGTCACCATCAAAGGCAAGCATCGCTCCGGCAAGGTGGAAGAACTCATGCGGATCATCGACCAGGCCATCGAATCCTCGGAGCGCGTACTGATCTTTACCCAGTACAAGGCCTTCGGTGACGTTCTCCAGCCCTACCTGTCTGAGCAGCTGGGCTGCGAGATTCCCTTCCTCCACGGCGGGGTGAGCAAGAACCGGCGCGACCAGATGGTGGAGGAATTCCAGGCCGATGATGGTGCGCCCGTCATGCTGCTCTCGCTCAAGGCGGGTGGTACCGGCTTGAACCTCACGGCGGCGTCGATTGTCGTGCACATGGATCGCTGGTGGAATCCGGCGGTGGAGAACCAGGCCACGGACCGCGCCTTCCGCATTGGCCAGCAGCGCAACGTGCAGGTGTACAAGATGATCACCGCCGGTACCTTGGAGGAATCCATCCAGGACATCCTCGACGGCAAGACGCAGCTGGCCGGTGCCGTTGTGGGCGAAGGCGAGGGCTGGCTCACGGAGCTGAGCCCCGAGCAGCTGGCGGATCTCATGAGCTATAGGGAACAGGAGAAGTAAATGGCACCGAAGAGTCCTGAGGACAACAACGTCATCTACGCCAACTTCGGCACCCGCAAGCGCGTGAGCACGCCGGAGGAGGTCAACCGCGTCGACCGCGTGCGCACCATGCAGCCGGCGGCCACGCGCCTGCTCAACTTTGTCAACCAGCAAACGGATTCCGGTCGCATTCGCCGCGGGCGCCAGTACGCCACCGAGGGCCATGTCGTGGGCCTCGATGTGCGCAATGGCGCGGTGCACGGAAAGGTTGCGGGCTCCCAGAACGAGCCTTTCGCGGTGCTCATCCAGGTGCCCTACCGCAATAACGAGGACATCGGGCGGCTGTCGGAGATGTTCGCACGTACCCCCAACTCCGTGGCGAAGGCCAAGGAAGGCATGCTTGCCGACGCCTCCCTCGACATTCTCATCGCCGAATACCCCGACGATCTCCGTTTCTCCTGCACCTGCCCCGACCCGGAATATGTGTGCAAGCACGTCGTGGCGGTGGCGGACCGCCTCGCGGCCCGGATGGATGCCGATCCTTCCGTGATTTTTGCCCTGCGTGGCCTCGACTTCGCGCGGCTGGAACAAGCGGTCATGGAACAGGCCAAGGCGGCTTCGGAGGACTCTTTTTCCGCTTCTGCGGCCTCTGAAATCTCTGCCGAGGAACGCAATGCCTTGTTCTGGGAGGGGCGAGAATTGCCGCCCTTGCCGGAGCCCAAAACTGCTCCAGCCGTGGATGATTCCGACCCGGAACTGCTGCGCAAGGCCATGCGTTCTGTCAGCCATACGAACATAGATTTGCTTCGGGCGGTCTCCGATGTCGAGGACCTTTACTATCATCTGACGCACTAGACATTGCCACCCCAGGGCAGCGGCTTGAGCACCAGCCCTGGATAACGTTGTAGGGAGTTTGCATGGCCGCGGTCACGTTCATCCACACCTCCGATTTCCAGCTGGGCATGACCCGCTGGTTTTTAAGTCCCGCGGCGCAGTCGCGTTTTGATGATGACCGCGAAGCAGCGGTCTTGCGGCTGGGGGAGTTGGCCACCGAGACGGGTGCCGAGTTCATCGTTGTGGCCGGTGACGTCTTCGAGCACAACTCCTTGAGCAAAACCACGCTGTTGCGCGCGAAGGATATGTTCAAGCGCCTGCCGGTTCCTGTTTACCTGCTGCCCGGCAACCATGATCCGCTCGTGGCGGATTCCATCTTCTTCAACTCCTTTGCGGATAACGTGCACGTGATCGCTGATTCGGAGCCGATTGAGGTTCGCCCAGGCTTGGAGATCGTTGGTGCCCCTTACCTGTCTAAGCGGGCTAATTATGACCTCGTGCGCCGTGCGCTGGAGCCTTTAGAGCCTGCCGAGGAGGGCGCGGTTCGCATCGCGGTGGGCCACGGCCAGGTGGAATCCCGCGCGGGCGAGGGCGAGGACTCGGATGCTGATACGATCGACCTCGCCTTCGTGGAAGAGTGCCTGGATAAGGGTGTTATCGATTACCTGGCGCTGGGGGATACACACTCCACCGAATCTCTCGGTTCTACCGGCAAGGTATGGTTCTCCGGCAGCCCGGAGACCACGGCCTTCGACGATAGGGAGCGCGATTCGGGCAACGCCTTGGTGGTGACCGTTGAGGGGGAGCGGGTGGACGTGGCCAAGCACCACGTTGGCCGCTGGGACTTCCGGGCGATTGATGCGGACGTTAACTCACTGGAGGAGGTCGAGGCTTTTCTTGCGGAGCTCGATGCCGTTCCGGAGAAGATTCGTACTGCGGTGAAGTACAGCCTGCGTGGCACCGTGGGCTTGAGCGCGCAGGCCCGTCTGGAGCAGGGCCTGGCGGAGATGGAGGAGGTCTTTGCCTCCCTCAAGCCGCGCAAGAGGACCATGGACCTGCATCTGGCGCCCTCAGAAGAAGAACTCGGCGAGCTGAGTTTGAGCGGGTACGCCGCCGATGCGCTAGCGGAGCTGCTCGAGGACCTAGATAATCCCACTGCCCGCGACGCCGCCAACCTGCTGTTCCGCCTCAGCGCGAAGGGAGCCTAAACCATGATGCTGCTGCATTCTGTTGAACTGAACAACGTCCGGGGCGTGGAGCACCTGGAGGTCAAAGACCTCCCGGAGACCGGGGTGGTGGTCATCGGTGGGCCGAACGAAGCTGGAAAGTCCACGCTGGTGGAGGCCATCGATTTCGTGCTCACGGAAAAGCACACGGCAAATTCCAAACCGGTGAGGGCGCTGCAGCCTGCCGGCCGTGATGTGGGACCTGAGGTCACACTGGAGGCAACCGTGGGGCCTTACCGCTTCCGCATTCGCAAGCGATGGGTGAAAAAGCGCACCTCGGAGCTGCATGTTTTCTCCCCGCGCCCGGGCCAGTGGACCGGTGCCGAGGCGGATGGGGAGTTGGAGCGCATCCTTAGTGAGCACGTGGACCGCGCGCTTCTCGACGCCCTCTTCGTCCGCCAGGACGACCCCCACCAAGGCATCGCCGCGGTGGGCATTCCTTCCCTGACTGCCGCACTCGAAGAAGAAACCGGGGCGAGTGCCACGGCGGAAGATTCTGAACTGCTCACGCGCATCGAAGCGGAATACAAGGAGTACTTCACCGCGAAGACAGACAAGCCGGCAGGAGACTATAAGGCTGCCATTGCTGCGCTGGCGGATGCTGAGGAGAAGCACGCTGCCTCCGAGGCCGCGCTGCGCGAACTCGACGGCGTGGTGGAGCGCTATGAAGCCGCCGAGCTGAAGAAAGCCGAGGCTGAAGCCGCTCTGCCGGCAGCCGCGGAAGAATGCGAGCGCCGTGACGGTGAGCTGCTTGCCGCTCGGGCCGCCCAAGAGAAAGTCACCGCGCAGGAGGCTGCAGTGACTCGGGCGGCGGAGGCTGTGACGCGCGCGGAGAAGGAAGCGGAGCGCCGTAAAGCTGTGGTTGCTGAGCATGCCGCAGCTGCCGAGGCTGCTGAGCGTGCCGCCGCAGCGGTTATTCAAGCCCGCGAGCGGGCCGAGGAAGAAGCCGCCGCCCGTACGACGCTAGAGGAAGAGCGCACCGAGGTTCATAAGCGCTATGAGGCCGTGCGCGAGGAGCGCCAGCGCGCCCGCCGAGCCCAGCAACGCGCTGAACGCGAGGCCCTGGGTACCCGCCTCGAAGCACTGAACAAACTGGAAGAGACTTTGGCGTCCCGCCGCCGTGAACTGGCCGCGACTCCCGACGTTCCGAACCTTCAGGCCTTGGAGGACGCTGCACGCGAGGTCACCGTCCAGGAGCGCCTGCGCGCGGCTGCGGCGGCCAAGCTTTACTTTTCTGGCGAGGGCTCCTTTAGCGTCGATGGCGAAGAACGTGCGCTGGAGAGCGGTCAAGAACTGGCAGTCGAACTGCGCGAGGGCACTACGCTGAAGATCGGCGACATTACCGCCCGCTATGCAGCCGGTGCGGGCGATAGCGGTGAGGAAGGCGTGGAGAAAGCCCGCGCGGAGCTCACACGCATGCTGGAAGACGCCGGGTGCGAGGACGTGGAGGCTGCCCGTGCCACCAACGAAAAACACGTAGAGCTAGCATCCGCTGCCGATACCGCGGCCCGCGAACTCACTGCGGCGCTGGGTGGGGAGGACCTGGGTGAGTTGCGTGCTCGCTTCGAGGCGGGCGCGGCCGATGTTGAGGACACCGAGGGGCCCGGCGGCTCTACCGATTCCACCGCACAGCCGCGGGAGCTCGACGTCGTGGAGCAGGAAGAAGAGGAGCTGCGCAGGAAGCTGGATGAGCTCGACCGCGCCCTGGCACCCTACCGCGAGAACAAGGCGGGCGCCGCACTGGAGGTGGCGATGGTCCGTGCGGAGGAGGCCACGATGCAGCGTGATGCTCAGGCCGCAGCCGTAGAGGCCGCCCGCGCCCAGCTCAGTGATGCCGAGGTGACCGCCGCGATTGAGACAGCACGGACTGAGCTGGCGAAGGAGAAGGCGGCTTTGGAGGAGATGTCCACCGTGGATGTCGACACCGCAGAGCAGCTAGCTAGGGGAGCACACACGCACGTTGATTCGCTGAACGCAGCGGTCAATGCGGCGGTTGGCGATATGCGCGAGTTTAACGGGCTTATCACTATGCACTCTGGTGCAGCTGAGGATGCAGAGAAAGCTGCCGCGGAGCTCGAAGTGGCTCGTGAGCGCCATGCCGCTGTCGAGCGCCGTGCGAATGCCGCGCGCTACCTGCGTACGCTCATGCTGCGCCACCGCGACGCCGCCCGCCAGCGCTATGCTGCGCCCTTTGTCACGGCTCTTAATGGTTTGGCTCGCACCGTCTTTGGCGGTGACGTGGACTTCGAGCTCTCCGAAGAGCTCAAGGTCCAAGCTCGCAGCCGTAACGGTGAGACCGTGTCCTTCGACGCGCTCTCCGGCGGTGCTAAAGAACAGCTGAGCATCCTGACACGCTTTGCCATCGCTCAGCTAGTGTCCGGCGAACCGGTTCCCGTCGTCATCGACGACGCGTTAGGGTCTACCGACTCGCAGCGCCTTCAGCTTATGGCGGCGTTGTTCAGCAAGGCCGGGAAAAACACTCAGGTCATCGTGCTGACCTGTATGCCGCAGCGCTACTCGTGGGTACCGGGGCGCATGGACCTAGATATGGAGAGACTTACAAGCGCTTAAGTCATGGAGTGTAGGGTGTGAGCCATGACTGCGGACACTCGATGGCTCACGGAAAGCGAACAGGACCTCTGGCGGCACATTCTCGCCAGCATTCGCAAGATTAATCGCGGCATGGAGGAAACCCTCTTAGCCTGCAGCGATATCTCCGCGGCGGAGTTTGCGGTCCTCGTCTCGCTTTCGGAGGCACCCGATCACATGCTGCGTTTGCGCGAGTTGTGCTCAGAATTGGAGTGGGACCGCTCCCGCGCCTCCCACCAGATCACACGCATGGAAAAGCGCGGTTTGGTGCGCAAGGAAAAGTGCGCAGGCGATGCACGCGGCGTTGAGGTCGTCATGACTAAGGCCGGCCGGGAACGCCTGGAGGCGGCAGTTCCTGAGCACGTCGAGTCGGTGCGTCGCATGGTGTTTGATCACCTCGATCCTGCCGATGTTCCGGCGCTTCTGCGCTTTTGCAAGGGCGTCCTGTCGGAGAATAATCTTCCGGGCTATGACGGCTTCGTTCCGGACGAACGCCTGGGCCTCCACGCAGACTAGCCGTGCCTGGCGCGGGTAGAGTAGGGCCCGTCCGTTAATTCACCAGGAGGTGACCTTCCCACACCATGATGGGACAAGAACTGTTTGAGCATCCGCAGCGCCAATACGTTACGTACGGCATCACTCCCTTGAAGGAACTCAGCGTGCAGGTGGGTTCGGTTGAGGATCTGGAAGAGCTCACCGAGGAACAAGCCACCGCGCTTGAGGCAGCCCTTGAGCAGCATCCGGAGGGCGCACTAACCTTCGATGATGCCTCGCAGCTGTGGATTATTGGCGCGGAAGAAGATATTGAGAGCATGCTCCAGGACCGTGAAGACTTCGTCGAAGCGCTCAATAACAATGAGGATCCTGGGGTCTAGGCCACAGTCGGCGTCAAACTAAAGGCGGATGCGTTCTGAAAGATCTGCGTTTAACTACGGGCGGCTCTGCATAAACTGCTAAGATACTCTGTGTTAAAGGGCGAGCATCCCCCGTGCAGTGAAGAGAAGGCATTCCATGAGAATGCAGTCTGGCTAGGGGAGCTAAGTGAAAGGATTAAACATGATCGTCGAGCGCGATATGGCTCAGGAGCAGCGCGAAGCAGCTGCACGTGACAAGGCTGACGGCTGGGTATCCGTCTTCGTTCAGTGGATTCCCTCCATGCTTCTTTCCGTGGTGATGCTTGGTGCTTTGATGTTCGGCATGTACTACGTCGAGCACGGCACCCTGGACATCACCCAGCCAATCGTCAATCAGTACATCACCCAGTAAACTGGTTCACTCTCTTTCCACCGCCCGGCGGGGAGAGTAGCTTGACGTCAAGCCCCAGCAGCAATGTCTGCTGGGGCTTCGTTCTTCCAACCTGCCGCACCCCTCAACCTTGTTCCCCTGAGCCGAAAGCCACCGTGGTTTGGGGAGGGTTTCATGCATGCGCAGAACCATGCCCAGGCGGCGCAACTGCCCTAGCTGCCAAAACCATCGCGCTCGCCGCAAGATCTGGCCAGAACTTTGGCAACTAGGGCAGTGCTAAGCCTGACAGTGAGTCTCCGAGTGAGCAATTCTTCGCCCTTCGCGCTCACCGTCGGTCTCAATCAGTCGCCGTCCGCGACTTCGGTGAGCGCGAAGGGTGTATTCATCCGATAGTGTGAACGCCATGGACTCTCACATCTACGTTCGCTATCTCAACGGCCCGCTCCAGTGGCTGGGAATCATCGTTGGCCTTGCCGTCGTGGCAGCTGTGGTGCCCACAATGATCGATTCCACATGGGCAGCAGTCCTTTTCGGGCCCTTCCGGTTTTAGAGTGCGTTGAT
>NZ_KV811680.1:0-990 GCF_001813175.1 Corynebacterium sp. HMSC069E04
TCGATCTCTTCCAGGTGACTGGTTCCTCTCCACCGCGCCATCGGCCCATTTCACAATCGGGAAGTAGTCAACGCCCTCCTCAACGGAAAAATCGAGGCCGGCGGCGGTAATCCCCCCACCACCAAAACCGAAATCCACCAGTAGTAGTGAACGACCCATGTTCGTCTACCGTGAGCCGCGTTATGGCAGTGACGTGTTCTCGTCGGGCACAGTCATAGTTCCCGGCGTTGCCAGCGACAGGGTTCTACACCCAGCAGCGGGACCGATCAAAATCACCCGCACGGGGAACGACCCTGCTGGTGGTTTCGATTTTGATGAAAGCGAGGAGACATAGCCCCTCGCCAACTCCCCGTAGCTGGCGAACAGTAGCTCCTGGCGCTGGCGCTCGTTGGTGAGTTTGCGTGCCACATCGAAAGCCTTATCGACTTCCCGGTCCAAGTTGTTGTGAGCCTTGAGCAGAATTGGGTCCATCGATAACGGGTTGTAGTGCTCCGCGAGTGACCGCTGGGGGTGCCGCTCGCGTGCCCGCAGCACCAACTGTCCAGCGTCGATGATTCGCTGCTGCGCCTTCTCATCTAGTTCACACAGAGCTGGTCCGCAGTTGTAGCTCCCGATGTACTCCGAAAAACGGAAAAAATAAATAGTGGGGATACATCAACCTTCCACTTTCCATTCTTCCGGCTCAGAGTATTGAGGGGTCTGGGACCGGGTCCGTAAACCCTTTATGTTTTTCGCGCACAGCGGTTTTTAGCGACGCACCCTATAGGTTTTCCGCAGAACTTATATGTGTTTCTGTGCACCCCATATGTTGTCTGTTTTAGCGGTATTTCGTTGTTAATTCCGCACGCGCGCATCAAATGGTTATTTATCGACGACACTCCGTGCCGCACCCCTATATTTAAGGATGTGGAATCGCCTACCCCTCCGGGTTAGAGCCCGCTAGATCCACTTCGCAATCGGGTACACCCATCTGTACGCGCTGACCTGCGG
>NZ_KV811681.1:0-517 GCF_001813175.1 Corynebacterium sp. HMSC069E04
CTTGACGGGCCCATCAACACCTGGCGACTATCGCGCGGAGCAAACCTCAACCAGCGTCTTAGCCTGCACGCGGAATTCCACACCTGCTCAAGACCAGGCTGTAACAAACCAGCCGATTACTGCCAAGTCCACCACCTCATCCCCTGGCAAGCAGGTGGCTTTACCAACATCAAAAACCTGACCTTCCTGTGCGCCTACCACAACGGCATTAACGACGATGACCCACACAGGCCTACCGGACGCGGCTACATGTACCGACTCAACACCGGGGTTAGCTTCATCCCACCCTGGGGTGCCCCAATTACCGCAATGCCGGAATACCAAGAAGCACTCGCCAGACTCAACACCGAAAAAGCAGCCGCAAAGACACAGACCACAGCACCAACCCAAGGATTACCGGAGCAAACTGGAAGACAGAGCCACCCAGCGCCACACCGGCAGGCACCGACACAACCTCCCGGAACACAAACACCAGAACAGCCACCAAAGGAACCACCCGACAGCAGCTAACCCCAGC
>NZ_KV811682.1:0-298 GCF_001813175.1 Corynebacterium sp. HMSC069E04
GGTTGATGATTCCGATGTGAAGACTGTTGATCCGACTGATGATCCGCAGGATTCTGGTATCAAGGTTGAGAACAAGGACGACGACACCAAGGTCTCCGCTAAGGATGAGGATGGCAAGGACGTCCCGGTCGAGATTGACGAGGACGGCAAGGTCATCGTTACTCCGGGTGAGGATGTTGATGGTCCGATTAATGTGACCATTGAGGATCCGGACCTGCCGGACGGCAAGGTTGAGGTCGAGGTTCCGGTTAAGGATCACGAGAAGGATCGTGACGACAACAACTCGGACAAGAAGCCG
>NZ_KV811683.1:0-17514 GCF_001813175.1 Corynebacterium sp. HMSC069E04
CACCAAACAAAACAAACAACTCAATACAACCCTTCAGGGCCCTAGACAACACCCACTGTCTAGGGCCCTAAAGGCGTTTTCCAACCCTCATAAAACCCAGCCGCACCAACTGTAGCTACCGGCCAGAGGATTCTAAAACTACAGACCCGAAAGTACAGACCCGCTAGTCGCAACCAAACACAGGCCCGGGCCTGCTGATCAGTCACGCTGCAGGTATGTACTTCCACGTCTGCACTTATAAAACACGCAACAACCAAGCCCAAGTAGCCAAGCACAGGCCCGGGCTCTTCCACCAAAACCCCGCCGAAAGCGGCCGAGCCGTCCTCAACAACAACGCTTACCCTGCCATCTAAGACACAACCCCACAACCCCGAAGTTGAGAACATCAAGCACCAAACTGCTTTCCAGGGTTCAGGCCATAGCCACTGCTCAGAGGCGATGTTATTTTCGTTTATCTATTTATGGATTCAATAGATGATAGGTCTGTAATGGTAATTGTGATGAGAATTCACGGTCGGCACCAGTTAAGGGGTCAACAAATGAAATGTGCGTTGCCGTCAAATGCATTGGTATCCGCATGTCTTCGGCCTCGGCAGGGTAAATGACCGGGTATATGGGGTCGCCAATAATGGGTGCTCCGGCTTGGAGCATATGGAGCCGTAATTGATGAGTCTTCCCGGTCTGTGGTTTGAGTGTGTACTTCGCTAGCTCAGGTAGTGCTCCGTGGATAGCTTCGTACGGGGCCTTATCTACTGGCTCCACGCCGGCGACTTCGGTGATGGCGTTGACTTCACCTTCGACGATGCGTCCTTGTAGTTCCCCCGGGGTCTTCTCCATGCGGGAGCGCCAGACGGTGCCGGGGGAGACGTCGGCAAGCGGCGCGATGGCTGCGTAGGTCTTGGTGACGCGGCGCTCGGCAAACAGCGTTTGGTAGGCGCCCCGTATGGAGCGGTCCTTGGTAAAGACGAGGATGCCGGAAGTGAGACGGTCGAGGCGGTGCGCGGGGGATAACTCGTTGTTTCCGGTTTTCCGACGCAGGCGCACGGTGGCAGTCTCCGTGATGTGGCGGGCGCGGGGCATGGTGGCCATGAAGGGCGGCTTGTCTACGACCAAAAGGCGTTCGTCTTCAAAGAGAATCGGTATTTCGTATGGGACGGGCGTTTCTGGTGCCGGCATGCGGTAGAAATACACCACGGCGTTGGAAGCCAGGATGCTGTCGGGGCGTAGGGGTGAAGCGTCTTGGCGTACAACTTCGTTGGCATCGAAGCGTGCCTGTAGCGCGGCCTCGTTGTCTTCGGGGTGCCGGTGGCGCTGCGTGGTGATGAGGTTGTGTACGAAATCCCACGCAGTGATTGGCCCGTCGGATACGCGAGCGTGAGTGGGGTTTAGTCCATCGCGGATAGGAAGTGGTGTTGCGCCACGCCTTTTTTGCGATATTCTTTGTCCCATGGATTTCAACTCTATTCTCGCACCCGTCATCGATTTCTTCTCTAATGGTATCGGTGCCGTCATTCGTGACATTGTCGTGGCCGCCTACAACATTCTCTTCCCTGCCAACGCAGATGCTGCGACCACCCCACAGGTCTAATAATAGGTATTAGACTGGAAGTGTAAGCACTTCGAAAGGAAAGGTCATGGCAAAGGAAGACATTGTCGTCGTAGCCGTCGATGGTTCGGAAGCGTCGAAGAACGCCGTCCGCTGGGCTGCCAACACTGCGGTGAAGCGGGGTATCCCACTGCGTATCGCATCGAGTTATACGATGCCGCAGTTCCTCTACGCCGAAGGCATGGTCCCGCCGAAGGAGCTTTTCGATGACCTCCAGGCGGAAACCTTGCAAAAGATTGAGGAGGCCCGCGCCGAGGCCCACAAGGTTGCCCCGGATCTGAAGATTGGCCACACCGTGGCTGAAGGTTCCCCGATCGATATGCTGTTGGAGATGTCTAAGGACGTCACCATGATTGTGATGGGCTCCCGCGGCATGGGCGGTCTTTCCGGAATGGTCATGGGTTCGGTTTCTGCCTCCGTGGTCTCCCATGCCTCCTGCCCGGTGGTCGTAGTCCGTGAGGATAACCACGTCACTGAGTCCACCAAGTACGGTCCTGTCGTCATCGGTGTCGATGGCTCCGAGGTCTCCCAGAAGGCAACTGATTACGCCTTCAAGGAAGCGGATGCCCGTGGCGCAGAGCTGATTGCTGTTCACACGTGGATGGATATGCAGGTTCAAGCTTCCCTGGCTGGCCTCTCGGCAGCCCAGGCGGAGTGGGCTGAGGTGGAGAAGGAGCAGGCAGAACTGCTGACCGAGCGCCTTGCAGAGTTCCAAGAGAAGTACCCGGATGTACAGGTGAAGAAGGTTATCGCTCGTGACCGTCCTGTCCGTGCGCTGACGGAAGCTTCCGAAGGCGCTCAGCTGCTCGTCGTGGGTTCCCACGGTCGAGGTGGCTTCAAGGGTATGCTGCTTGGTTCTACCTCCCGCGCGTTGCTGCAGTCCGCTCCCTGCCCGATGATGGTGGTACGTCCGGACTCCGAGTAACCTTCGCATAACTCCGCTATAACGATTCGGGCCCATTTATTGGATAAATGGTGGGCCCGGGTCGTTTTGATGTTTTAACGCGTACGGTGGGAAGTGCGTAAATAAAAGCTATTTACTGTTGAGAGAAGGAGTGAGTGACATGGGACTTGGTCTCGGTTTCTTTGGATCGATTGTTGTTGGCATCATTGCGGGTTGGCTCGCAGAGAAGATTATGAAGCGTGACCAGGGGCTGTTCACCAACCTCATCGTTGGTGTTATCGGCGGCCTCATTGGTGGCGGTTTGCTGGCGCTGTTTAATAAGGATGTCGGCGATAGCTGGTTCCTGATGATTATTACTGCGACCGTCGGTGCTTGCATCCTGCTGTGGATCGTGGGGGCCATTACGGGCCGCAAGAAATAATAATTCGCATACATACCGGTTTGTCTATATTGTATAGATGAACCGGTTTTGTCATGTGAGGAGAAGAAATGGCCGAAAAGAAGTCGCGCCGTAATCGTCCGAGCCCGCGTAGCCGACTACTCGAATCCGCCACGCGGCTCTTTACCACCGAAGGTATCCGCGTCATCGGAATTGACCGCATCTTGCGCGAGGCAGATGTGGCAAAGGCTTCGCTCTATTCTCTTTTCGGCTCCAAGGATGCCCTCGTTATCGCCTATGTCGAGGCCCTCGATGAGGAATACCGCGCAGATTGGCAAAAGCGCACCGAAGATGCCACTGACCCGGAGAACAAGATCCTGGCTTTCTTCGACAAGGCCATCGAAGAGCAGCCAGCCATGGAGTTTCGCGGCTCGCACTTCCTTAACGCAGCTGGCGAATACCCACGCCCAGAGACAGACGCCGAGCGGGGCATCGTGGCCGCCTGCGTGGAGCACCGAACGTGGATTCATTCCACCATCACGGCACTCCTTAACGCCAAGAATGGCTATCCCTCAGAGGAGCAGGCGAGCCAGATTCTTATCTTCCTTGATGGTGGTCTCGCCGGCGCCCGCCTGACCCGTGACGTCGCCCCGCTCGTCACCGCGAAGCAGTTGGCTATTCAGCTTCTGTCGGCGCCTCCGGCCGATTATTCGATTTAAGAATTTTGCGTGCCTCCGCCACAATCGCAGAGTGGCGTTTGCGGGCAGCAGCCAACTCCTCCTTGTACGCAGGGTTGTCCTTGAGGCGCTGTTTGGCGGCTTTCTTCTCTTTCTTCTTTTCCTTAGCCCGCCAGCGTCGAATGCTCTCCCGCCGCTGTTCGTGGACAGCTTCCGGTAAGGGATAGCGCTTGTGCAGGATGAATTCGTACGCCAAAGTCTGTAGCAAGGTGAAGAGATAGGAGCAGCCCCAGTAGAAAATGATGGTCACGGGGATGGGACCGTTCCACGCTACCGCCCACAGCATCCAGGGAATGAGAAAGACCGTGAGCGCCATGAACCACAACAAGCGGCGCGGAATCTTCTGATCGAAAAGAGTGGTGAGGTAGCCGCGGTAGAGCGTGATAAGGGTGTTCAGCGAGGTGAACGCGAGTGCCGCCACGAGCATCGGCAGGATCAAGTCGTGATGCTCGTGGGCGAAGTCGGTGAGGGGGACGCCGAAGACGGTGGAGGCGCGGAAGGAGGAGACGTCGTCAAGCGTGAGCATTCCCACCGGTTCATTCGCCGAGCCCGAGACTCTAAGGACCACCTGGTAGAGACCGATGAAGGCTGGGAAGATGAGGAAAACCGGGAAACAACCCACCATGGGGTTGTGCTGGAAGCGTTCCTTAAGATCGCGCTGCTTGGTCAGGATAGTGACGGCATCATCGACAGAATCGGCCTGCTTGAGTCGTTCGTTGAGCTCGGTCATCTCCGGGCGCATGAGTGCGCCGATGCGGCCCTGCTTCACGGAAAGCCAATTCAGCGGAGCGATGATTCCCCGGACTGTGAGTACCAGGAAGACGATGGTGAGGATCCACGCCATCGAACCGTCCAGGAAAGAAGCAAATAGCAGGTGCCAGAGTTTCATGATTCCGGAGACCGGGTACATGAAGATGCTGATCATCGCCTACTCCTCTTCCTGCAGGGTGGTGGGGCACTTACACGTTACAGGGAGTCTAAGATGCTGGTATGCCTTACCCCACTGCACGCACTCGACCGACCGTAGGTACCGTCATCGGTGAGCTCATGCTGACGGCCGGCGTGCTGCTGCTGCTTTTCGCTTTCTATGAGTCCTATTGGACCAACATCAAGTCTGGCCAGATGCAGAACCAAGCCAATGAGACGCTGCAGGAAGAATGGCACAACCCGCGAGGAGGGGGCCACGCCCCGAAACTTGGTGAGGCCTTTGCGCGCCTCTACATACCGGCCTTTGGATCGGATTTCGCTTTCGCGGTTCTGGAAGGCACCAACGAGGATGATCTGTTGCGCGGACCAGGGCGCTACACGGAGACACAGATGCCCGGTGAGCCGGGAAATTTTGCCGTCGCCGGGCACCGCGTGGGCAAGGGCGCTCCCTTTAATGATCTGGGAAACCTGGATACCTGTGATGCCATCGTCATCGAAACCGAAACGGAGTGGATCACCTACCGTGTTTTGCCCATTGATGGTGTCCCGGGCGGCTGTTTCAGCCCAGAGCAGCAAGCCAAACCGGAGTACCATTCGGTGCAGGGCCGCCATATCACGCTGCCGGGCGATGTCAGTGTGCTCCACCCCGTCCCCGGTGCGGAGGGGGTTGAGCCCAGCGAATCCCTACTCACCCTCACCACGTGCCACCCGCAGTTTTCCAATGCGGAGCGCATGATCATTCACGCGATGGAGACTGACCGGGAGGCCAAAGCGCCCGGCACGGATGACAATGACCGCCCTGCCGTCTTGGAGGAGAACTAATGTATCGCGCACTCTGGAACTTGTTGCCCGGCCCCACCGCGGTGAAGGCGGTGCTGGCGCTGGCGCTGGCTGTGGGTGTTTTCTTCCTGCTCATGGAGGTTATTTTCCCTTGGGTGGCAGCGCAGATGCCCTATAACGACGTCGCCGTTTAGGCTTTTACACGCTTAGGTCTTTATAGACCTAAGCTCTTGATGGCTTCCTGGGCTATGAGCTGGGGCTTGAGGGTCTGCAGCTGGTTCGACCACACCACCACGGCGTGGTTGTCCTTCTGCACGGCAAAGACCGTGTGGTCCTCAAAGACGCCGCGCCCACCTGACCAGCCATCGAATTCGGCCAGCTCCGTGTCCTCTACCGGTGCGGCCCAATCCACGACGGCCCGGGCCTCCTCCACGCTGGGCATCTGCCGAACCAGGACGGTGGCCTGTGGATCCTCGGGGTAGGACCAGAACACGCAGGCGGGGGTGCTAAAGCGCTTGTCGACGCCCCACCGGGTCATCCTCTGCCCGTTGGTATCGGCCACCCATTGGGTATCCAGATAGGGGCAGTCTTCCCAGTCGCTGACTTCAGCCGTGGCGTCGATAGGTAGGCCATCGCCTGCGTCGGTGTGTGGCACCGAACTTACGACTGGGGTGCTGGGCGTGGGGTTGGATGCATCCGAGCATCCCGCGACGGCGAAGCCGATGCCGATCAGGCAGGCAGTAAGCGAGGGAAGTAGGCTGTGGCGCATGACGTCCACACTAGACCAGCGCTCGGTTGAATCGGATGCCCTGCGCAACGGTATCCACGTCCTGACAGCGACGCTGCTGGTGGTGGCAATTTTTACCACGGTACGCCTTCCTCTGTGGCAAGGTGTGTTGAACCTTTTGCTCTTGGTGTCCTTTGCCGTGGTGTACTTCGGGGGCTCCGCCTACTTAGAGACCCTGCCGCGCATCGCGCGTTATGGCTGGATAGTCATTCTCACGGTGTTGTGGCTAGCGGATATGGCGGTGGCGCCCGCGGCCATCTACCTGGTGTTTTCCCTGTACTTTGTGTACCTCTACGTACTGGAGATGATCCCCGGCATCATCTGCGTTATCGCGGCCACGGTGATGACCGTGCTGGTGCAGATACCGGGTGGGTTGTCCTTCGGCGGCATCATGGGCCCCGCGGTATCGGCCCTGGTGACAATCGCGATTACCTACGCCTTCCGCGCGCTGAGCCGTATGAACCAGGAATTGGTGAAGACCCGTTCGCAACTTGTAGAGTCTGAGCGCACGGCAGGCATGACGGCTGAGCGCCAGCGCATCGCCCACGAGATCCACGACACCCTGGCGCAGGGCCTGTCCTCCATCCAGATGCTGCTGCATGCCGCTGACCGAGACCTCGACCAAGAGAATATCCCCAAAGCACAAGAGCGCATTGAGCTCGCGCGGCGCACCGCAGCGGATAACCTCCATGAAGCGCGCGCCATGATTGCGGCACTTCAGCCGGCGGCACTCTCGGAAACTTCCCTGGGAGCTGCCATGACGCGGATGGCGGATAATTTCGCGGCAACCGGTGGGGTCGACGTGTCTGTGGACGTTGAGGGCGATACGCAGCAGTTGCCCATGAAGGTGGAAGCAGCGTTGTTGCGGATCGCGCAGGGGGCGATGGGGAACGTCGTCAAGCACGCTCACGCCAGCAAGGCGCGGGTCACCGTGACCTATGCGCCGGATGAGGTGCGCGTGGACGTCGTGGACAATGGAGAGGGCTTTGATGTCGCGGCGGTGGAGAATAAGCCGGCGGGTTTGGGCCATATTGGTCTATCGGCGATGCGCAGGCGCGCAGAGGAGCTCGGCGGAGAAGTCGTGATTGAATCCACGCCAGGCAGCGGCACGGCGGTCTCAGTTAGTGTGCCCTTAGATAACGATGTAGATTAGGAAATTGTCCACACTGTACCAATGAGGAGGAAGCCCGTGATTAGGGTCTTGCTTGCCGACGACCACGAGATCGTACGCCTAGGTCTACGCTCGGTGCTCGAGGGAGCAGAGGATATCGAGGTCGTGGGCGAGGTAGCTACGGCCGAGGCCGCTGTTTCCGCGGCACAGGCGGGTGGCATCGACGTCCTCCTCATGGATCTGCGTTTCGGCGCGGGCATCGAAGGCACCCGCGTCATGGGCGGCGCGGAAGCAACCGCTGCTATCCGCTACTCCATGGAGAATCCCCCCAAGGTGCTCGTGGTGACCAACTATGACACCGATGCGGATATCCTCGGAGCCATCGAGGCCGGAGCGGTGGGCTACCTGCTGAAGGATGCGCCACCGGTGGAGTTGCTCGCGGCGGTACGTTCGGCGGCCGAAGGAGATTCGGCACTCTCGCCCGTGGTGGCCGATAAACTGATGACCCGCGTGCGTACCCCGCGCACCTCCCTTACCCCGCGCGAGCTTGAAGTATTGAAGCTGGTGGCGGCGGGTTCCTCCAACCGTGAGATCGGTGTGGAACTGATGCTGTCAGAGGCGACGGTGAAGTCTCACCTAGTTCACATCTACGACAAACTAGGCGTGCGCTCCCGCACCTCCGCCGTGGCTGCTGCCCGCGAGCAGGGCGTTCTTTAAAGATTGTTGGCGTTGCGGTACGCCAAAATCACCTCGTTGGGGATCTTGCCGCGCTCAGCTACCTGGTAGCCGTGCTTGGCGGCCCACGCGCGGACATCGGCTGGCTTATAGCGGCGGGTGTCCTTTTTAACGGGGTGGCGGGCCGCCTTGATGAAGGGGTCCAGCGCAGCGTGGAATTTGTCGGCGTTTTCTTGGGATACGTCGAGAAGATAGTCCTTACCGTCAACGCTGAAGCGGATGACGATCAGTTCTTCCTCACTGAGGGGCTTGTTATCGATATCATCAAAAAACTGAGTGATTTCGCGGCGGGCCATGAATCTCCATTCCGGCTGAACGATGTGGATACGCGACGAGTGTCCTCCCCGCTTGGGGGAGGGTAGTGCGGCTTGAAGGGTAGACGTCTGCGCGCTGAGAGGCTAAGCGCCCAGCTTGGCCTGGATTTCGTCGTTCAGTGAGTCAATCTCGCCGGAAATAGAGCGGTGCGCGCGCTGACGCTGCTGATCAGTCATGTACTCGGCATTGTCAATCGCGGAGTCAAGCTCGTTGAGGCGCTCCTTGACGTCGCGCTTGAAACCAGCGGGAAGCTGCGCGTCCTTGAGAGAGTTGCGGATACCCGCGGTGCGGGCCTTGAGCGGCGCGCCGTGGCCGGAGAAGGACGCCAGCTGTTCGGCGCTGACACCGGCTTTCTGCGCGCGCTTCTTTTCCACCTCGCGCTGGGCGGCAGTGATGCCGCGGTAGATCAAGGGCAAAAGAAGCGGTGCTGCGGTGCGCAGGGCACCGGCATAGCGCTTGACATTGTCCTTATTAAAACGGCCCTGCTTGATGCGTTCGAGTTCTTTCTTGGCCATTTTGTACTCGTGTTGGCGGCGCTTCTTTAAGCCCTTTTCCTCAGACTTAATAAGTGCCTTTTCTTGCTTGGCCAGCAGCTTCTGCTGGCGGTGCTTGGCCTTATCTGCAGCCTTGACCTCTGCCTTTGCGCGGGTCTTAGCGGCCTTGATCTCAGCGCGGGCCTCACGGCGGGCCTTGCGGATTTTCTTCATAATGCCCATTGAAACGTCCTTTTATTAATCTATCTTTAGGGTCTCGCTACAACTCTAGCAAGGTGGTCTACTAAGCTCACCTGCTGTGAAGGATGTGCTCGTTGCCACGGATCTTGTGGGCTGCCGTTATCGCTTAGTGCAGCGCCGCGCGCATCCCGAGATCCCACGCACCGCGGTGAGCCAAGCCCGCGCGGAGCGCCACGCGGCCGCCATCGATGCTGCGCTCAGCCGCCTTCCCAAGAAGGGGCCGGGGCGTTTCCGCCGGATTGACCTGGAGGGGGATGATTTCGAGCGAGCGCTTGCCACACTGGAAGCACTTGTTCACGGCTATACGCACATTACGAACGCTGTGTTTTCTACTTCCGAGTGGATGGTGCGCGTGGAGCTCCTAGTGCGGGATGGGGATAAATACAGTCCTGTCATCGTTTCTGATCACCGCGTGGCCCGCCCGCACGAGAGCTCGCGTACGCTGGTTGTGCCTACCCATCGTTTGGGGTTGAGTGAGCCGCTACCGGCAAAGTACAAGATTCGGCACCATGCCGTCGATGGCTACCGGTTGGCCTTGGCCGCGCGGGGCTTGGAAGAAGTAGGCCTGAATTCCGGCAGGGGCGCTGCGATTGGCCAGGATCGCAGCCAAGCTTTTGTTACGGATACCTCGCGTTTTGCCATCGATGAGGCGTTGGCGCAGCCACTACCAGCGGGCCCACGCCGCGTTAAAGAGTGCGCCTCCTGCCGCTTTTGGCCTTTGTGCCGGGAGGAGCTGGAAGCCCGCGATGACATCTCGCTCTTTCTGCCGGGCGACCGCGCGAAGCCCTATCGTGAGCGCGGTATCACGACAGTGCAAGGGCTTATTGATGCCTCCCTCGGCACCCCTTCCGCCCTTGCCGCTGCCTGGCGTGAAGGCGTCCCACTGTTGCGCCGTGACCGGGTCAGCGTTCCCCGCGCGGATGTCGAGGTTGATGTGGATATGGAGGCCTACCTAGATCAGGGAGCCTACCTGTGGGGTGCGCTTCTGGACGGTGAATACCATTCCTTCGTGACGTGGGAACTGCTCGGTGGCCGCGCGGAAGCGGAGAATTTCGCTGAGTTCTGGGACTGGCTCATGCGGGTGCGCGCTGAGGCACATGAGGCAGGAAAGACCTTCGCAGCCTACTGCTACTCCGCCCATGGTGAGAACCATTGGATGCGCAGATCCGCCCAACGTTTTTCTAAGCCCAGTCTCCAGGAGGTGGAAGAGTTCATCTCCTCGGAAGAATGGGTGGATATGTTCGCCCACGTCAAGCGCAGTTTCGCTGGCACTGCGGGGCTGGGCCTGAAGACCGTGGCCCCCGTTGCGGGTTTCGAATGGCCGGAAGAGTTTGATGGTGAGGAATCCGTCAATGCCCGCCGCGCCGCCGTTGCCGGGGATGCCGCCGCGCGGGCGCAGATTCTGCGCTACAACGCGGGCGATGTGAGCGCTACCCACGCCGTCCGCGAGTGGATGACCGATGGCGCGCCGGGAGTGTCCCCCCTCGAGCCCTAGCTTCTCTCTGCCTTCCTGTGTGCAAGGCCCCAGACTTGAAACCCGCAACCTGCAGGTGGGCGTCGCCAAGCGCTTGCCGACGCCCACCGCTCACCAGGAGGTTGCGGGATCGAGGTCTGGGGATCTACAGGATGAGGCTGAGTCCGCCGAGGATGATGAGTACTGCAAGGGCCACCCACGCCTGGTCCCAGTCTGTGGTGGTCGTCGGGGCTGGGCCCTCGGCCCTCTTGAGCAGCACGGCTTTCTGGGCCTTGACCGCGCGGGCGGTGAGGATGGGGAAGCTGGCCATGGAGCCGAGGCAGAGCAGCGAGGCGGCAACCATGATGAGGGAATTAGAGGTGGCCAGCCACAGGGCGAGTCCGCCGTTGACGAACGCAGAGCGCCCGAGCCCCCAGCGGTTATACTCGCGCAGGCCAGCCCGCACCGCTGAGGGGCCGCCGCCCATAGTGGTCGGCAGCATATAGCCCATGACGCCGATGAGCAGTTGGGCGCCAAAGCCCACGACGAGCGCGAGCATAGGAATCTTTGGCTCGCTGGAGAAGAAGTGCTGGGTGGTGTAATAGATCAGACCGCCGAGCAGCCAGAAAGAGGAAAAGAGCACGGAAAGTGCCGGGAAGCTAATGCGTCCACGCGGATTACGCACCACGGTGAGGACGTTGACGAGCCAGCCCTGCAGGCTGAGCGCCCAGCCCACGCAGTAGAGGATGAGGCCTACCTGCGGAACATTCCAGATGCTGCCCACCAGAGTAGCTAGCACGCCTAGGCCCAGCAGGGTGAAGCTTAAGCTCATGCGCGGATTGATTCCCTTGGTGCGCCAGATGGAGGGGAACAAGATGGTCAGTGAGCCGGCTGCCGCAAGGCCCACGAAGCCGCCAATATTGGCGGCCACGTGGGCGATGAGTAGGCGCGGATGGGAGGGATGCGTCGCGAGGAAAGCGCCCAGGGTGGCGCCCACGGCAAGAAAGAAGGCGGAGGCCACATAAGCAGCAACGACAGGGCGGAATCGTTTGGATTCCGCGCGGCGCCATAAGGCAAAGAGGGCCGCGCCGTGCCAAGCCACGGCAGTCGCAACGAGTGTGGCACCCACCTGCGTAAGTAGCCAGTGCCGTTCCCAGGCTTCGACGAGCATCTGACCTACGAGGGTGAAAACGACGCCTGAGTTCAGCAGATAAATGCGTGCGAGCTGCCGGGGGCGGGCAGAAAGAGGTACTTTGAGCTGCACGAACTTCTCGGTGAGATGTTGGGACCACACCACGATGCTGTTGCTGAGGATGCCGAGCGTGAAGAGGTGGATGAGGACCCAGCGGTAATTCGGAATAAAGGTATGGGTCGCGCCCGCGATGAGGAAGACCATCATCCACAGACTGACTGGGCGCGATGCCTTCCGGTGCCATGTACGCGGTGACCACTTATCCATAAAACACGATTTTATCCGGTTTTTCTCACGGCCCAACTCAGCGCCGCGATACCCGCTGCGAGGGCTGCGTAGACGGTGATGAAGCCGATCCACGACAGGGAGTCAAAGAGCACGCCGGCCAGCGCGCCCAGGATAGAACTGCCCAGGTAGTAGAAGAAGACATAGAGGCTGGAGGCCTCCGCGCGGTCGTGGGTGGCAATGTGTCCGACCCAGCCCGACGCGGTGGAGTGTGCGGCGAAAAAGCCGATGGTAAATAACACGATGCCCAGCAGGGTGGGGATCAGCGAACCCATGCACAGTGCGATGCCCACGGCAAAGAGCGTGCAGGAGAGCAGAAGCGTGTTCGCGTGGCCCACTTGGGTCACCAGCCGGCCTGCGCGCGCCGAGGACCAGGTTCCGGTGAGGTAGAAGAGGAAGACCAAGCCAGCCAAGCCCGGCGAGAGGTGGAAGTGGTCGATGAGCCGAAAAGCCAAGAAGTTATAGAGGGACACGAAGGTGCCCATCGCCACGAAGGCCACGATGAACAAGGGAATCAGGCGGGTGTCCCGGGCGTGGCGGAAGATGGCGCGCAGCTCCGAGCGGAAGTGGATCTCCTTCGGGGTGAAATTCTGTTGGTAGGGCAGCAAGATCGCCGCGATGATGGCCAGGATGAGCGTGACCAGGCTAGAGCCCGCCAGGGCCCAGCGCCAGGACGTGAGCTCGAGCAGCCCAGTCGGGATGAGACGGCCGGTCAGTCCGCCAATGGTGGTGCCGGCGATGTACAAACCCATGGCACGGGCAACGTAGGAACTTTCTAGCTCCTCCGAAATCCAGGCCATGGCGGTAGCAGGTGCGCCGGCGATGACGGCTCCCTGGAGCGCGCGGGTGGCGATGAGGATCTCCGGATTGGGTGCTAGCGGAACAAGCATGCCGATGAGCGTGGCCGCGATGGTGGACACAAGCAGCAGTTTTCCGCGTCCGATGCGCTCGGAGATGATGGACACGGGGATCACGCAGATGGCCAGGGCACCCGTGGCCGCGGAGATGGTCATGGCGGCTTCCGTGGGGGACATGCCCATGTCCTCCACCAAGGTGGGCAGCATGGCTTGGGTGGGGTAGAGGCAAGAAAAAATTGCCAGGCCCACGAAGAGCATGGCAATGGTGGCGCGCCGCGTTCTGGTCATGCACCAAGCATGGCCTAGCGCGGGTTATGTGTAAAATGTCTAAAAGTTACATAAAGCATGCGAGGTGTGCATGAATCTGGAGGATGTGCGCGGCGTCGTCGCCGTGGCCGACCATGGCCTCGTCGGCGCGGCTGCCGACGCTCTCGGGCTCTCCCAATCCGCGCTGACCCGCCGCGTGCAGCGCATCGAAGCCGAAGTGGGGGCCAGCCTGTTTGAGCGCAGCGGCCGGCGTCTGCGGCTCAATGCGCGCGGCCGGGCCTTCGTGGAACACGCGCGGCGGATGCTTTTGTCGGAAGCCGCTGCGCGCGATGCTGTGTCCCGACTTATGGATCCGGAGCGCGGTACCGTGCGCCTCGATTTCATGCATTCCCTGGGCACGTGGATGGTCCCGGAGCTACTCAAGGCTTATCGCGCTCAACACCCGCACGTGGATATTCGCCTGCACCAGGGGGCGGCCCGGGAGTTGGTGGACAGAGTAGCAGCCGGCGAGTCCGACTTAGCGCTGGTTGGTCCCCGACCTATAAACCCAGGCCCGCTGGGTTGGCACCAGCTCAAGCTGCAACGACTGGGGCTGGCGGTCCCGGAAGGGCATTGGGCGGCAGGAAAAGGCAATGTGCGCATGGAAGATTTTCGCGACGAGCCCTTCATCGGCATGCTGCCGGGTTATGGAACGCGCATGCTTCTGGATTCCCTGGCAGGCGAAGCCGGTTTTAGCCCCCGCCTGGTCTTCGAGTCGATGGAGCTGACCACCGTGGCCGGCCTCGTGGCCGCCGGACTGGGATCAGCGTTGCTGCCGCTTGATGACCCGTACCTGAAAGCCCGCAACCTCATTCCCTTAGAACCGGAGGCCTACCGTGAGCTGGGTTTGGTGTGGCGCGAGGGCGATGATGCCCCGCCGGTGGAGCACTTCAAGGATTTCGTTGTGGCACGCACCGCTGACTAGCTATCGAACGGCAGCGCGGCCGCCAACGCGCGGAGCGTTTCAGGGCTGGAGACCTCGTGTGGCAGCCTGGCACTGGTGCTCCCAGGCGGCAGAGTGTCTTAACAGATAGACCAACTGCCCAACATGACGAAGATCCCTCTCGGATCTGCAATGACGGCGCATAACTTTGGCAGATCGGGCAGTTGTGGTCTGGATATCGGGGTTGGGTGGTCCTCCGCAAAGCCTGTAGAGGGAGTCACAACGCGAAACCGCGCTGAGCCTCAATGAAGAGGACCCAGCGCGGTCAGCTATGTGGCCTTAAATGAGGCCAGAGTGCTTACTTGGTGGCAGCAGCGTAACGCTCAGCAACGTCATCCCAGTTGAAGACGTTCCAGACAGCCTTGACGTAATCAGCTTTTACGTTCTTGTACTGGAGGTAGAAGGCGTGCTCCCACATATCCAGCATCAGCAGCGGGGTGAAGTTCACGGAGATGTTGCCCTGCTGATCAGTCAGCTGCTCAATAATCAGGCGGCCAGCAACATGGTCATAGCCCAGAACTGCCCAACCGGAGCCCTGCAGGCCGGTAGCAACAGCGGAGAAGTGAGCCTTGAACTTCTCGAAGGAACCGAAGTCGCGGTTAATAGCCTCAGCCAGCTCGCCGGTGGGCTCGCCGCCACCGTTCGGGGAGAGGTTCTTCCAGAAGATGGAGTGGTTGGTGTGGCCACCCAGGTTGAAGGCAAGGTTCTTGGACAGAGCGCGGATAGCGTCAGCGTTAGCCTCGCCGTTGCGCTGCTCCTCCAAGGCCTCGAGCGCAGCGTTAGCACCAGCAACGTAGCCAGCGTGGTGTTTGGAGTGGTGCAGCTCCATGATCTCGGCGGAGATGTGCGGCTCTAGAGCATCGTATGCGTAGTCGAGTTCCGGAAGTTCGTAAACAGCCATTTGTTTCATCCTTTCTTTGGGGTACGAGGCCCCATGGTAGGGGCCGGATGAGAATTTGGCCACAATGTTTTTTCTATGGGAGCTGCCGTGAACAAAAACCTGGATTGCAGGCAATGCAGCGGAGTATAAGGGGAGGACAACACTAAGCGAAGGAGAATCCAGCATGTTTCTTTTCAGGCCAGAGCCCACGCTGGTGGCGGCTAAGGACGCCCTTCCCGGGCGCGCGGAGCCCGTCTTAGAGGCCCCACAGCCCCACGCGGTGTTAGACACTCCGATTACCGGCCCGTGGAAAGAGGGGCAGAGGTCCCTCATCATCGCCATCGGCTGTTTCTGGGGCGCGGAGAAGATGTTCTGGGAAACTGAGGGCGTGGAGTCCACGTCCGTGGGCTATGCGGGCGGCACCACGCCGAATCCCACTTATTATGAGGTCTGTCGCGGGCTGACCAACCATGCGGAGGCTGTCCAGATTACGTATGATCCGCAGCGCGTGAGCTTGCGCGACCTCGTGGTCAAGGCCTTGGAAGCCCACGATCCGACCCAGGGATTCCGCCAGGGCAACGACGTGGGCACGCAGTACCGCTCGGCTTTCTACCCCGAGACCGAAGAGGAACGCGCGGAGATCCAGCAGCTTGTGGATTCCTACGCAGGCAAGCTTGCCGACGCCGGCTTCGGCGCCACCACCACCGAAGTCACCCTCCTCAGTGAGACAGACTCGGGAGAGTACTACCTAGCCGAGGACGAACACCAGCAGTACCTGCACAAGGTGCCCAACGGCTACTGCCCGCACCACAGCACCGGCGTGAAGTGCGGCTAGTGAAGTGAGCGCACTGGCCGGCGGCTAGAGCTGTTTGCGCACATGCGTGCGGAAGTCGGAAGGTTTGCTGAGCTGGTCGCGCTCCACAAAGGCCCGCATGCGCTCAGCTAGCTCCGGAGTGAGCTGGGTGCGGGTTTGGGATCCGAGGACGGAATCCCAGTACCAGAAGGTTTCCTCGAAGTAGTTGTGCCCGTGGCCGCCCGGCACGTTGAGCGAGTTGATCTGGTCCAGTGCTACCTGCCAGAAGGTGATGAACGGATGCCAGCGCAGGTTGTTAAAAGTATCTGCGTACAAGGTCTGCGGGGTGGGCTCGTGGATCCAGTTGGGACGAGCATAAATGAGCTTGCTATCCCACCACACGATGGCGTCGGAGGCGTGCTGCCCTACCGCTACCCGCGGGCGCTCCCAGGGGCCATAGGGCTCGCCGAAGGCATCGTGTTCCATGTGGGCGGGGACAGCGGCGAAGCGGAGGTGCCGGCCGCCGTCGATAAGCGGCAAGCGCTCCAAGGAGCCGCGTTCACGGTGCAGGCGGCGCATGAAACTGGTCATCCGGGGCGGCCCAGTGAATACCGCGCCATCGCACGCCGCGAGCAAATCTTCGACCGTCTCATAGTTTTCCACGATGGCATAGCAGCCCAGGGATTCGCCGCTTAAGTACAGCTTGGGGCGGTTGTCCTCGGGCAAGAGCTCGAGGCGGGCGTGAACAGCGGCGATGAGCTCGCGCGCAAAAGTGCGGGAGAGGTTTTTATCCACCAGGTAGGAAAACATGGAGGGAAGATAGTCGAATTGCAAGGCCACGGTGGCGCAATTGCCGCGCGTGAGGAATTCATAGCCACTGACCGAATAATTATTGATCCAGCCTGAGCCGGAGGGCATCTGCAGCACGATGGTGTCGCGGTGGAAGGCCCCCGTGCGGTCCATCTCCGCCACCGCGTGGCGGGCGGCGGCGTGCGGACCACGGCCGCGGATGAGGCCGATGTAAATGCGTATTGGTTCGCGCGCTCGGTCAAAGTGCATGACCTCTTTGATGTCCTGGGCGCGGGGGCCACGGTCGAGAAAAACGCGGCCCTGTGAGCCGACAGCCGTCCACTGCTCGTGGGACCATGGGCTGCCGGAGCGTTCCGGTTCCCACGGCATGACAGATCCCGGATAGACGAGCTTGTTGAGGGCAAGGCCCTGGATAGTGGCTTTGTGGAGCAGCCGGCGCCAGACCATGCGGTCGCTGGCCACGGCCGCGGCGAAGCCCACCGCGCCGCCGGCTAGGGGCCAGGCAATCCACCGGGGCAGCCAACGCTGCACCTGGAGAGAAAGTTGAGTGACGGTAAGCTGAGCCGCCTCCCCTACGATGAGCAAGGCGCCGTAGCCTGCGGTACCCACCATCATTCCTAGTGCGGCGGATTGCGGGCCGCGGTCATTGAGCTTGCCCACGAGGCGGGCCTGCTCTGTTTGGTTGCGCAGGGAGCGTATGCCTGCGATGAAGGTTCCGAGCCCCAGCAAGTAGTAGGAATAGCGCCGAGTGGTGGGGCCGACCCGATCCTGGGGGCGCCGGCCCGCGTGGCGTAGAGCGCGCTTCGCTGCGAAAGCCGCGGTGGTGGCGGCGAGATGTCCCGCGCCTTGGCCGATGGCCACGTTGGCAGCGGTAACCCACCACGGGCGTGGCAATAGCGACGGGGAGACGGCTGCCCAGGTCGCTACTTCGGCGCCGAAGAGCCCGGGCCACATATTTTGCGGCAGGCGCCGCCTGCCGG